>PWQB01000029.1 GCA_003556955.1 Nostocaceae cyanobacterium CSSed10_463m | reverse complement strand
TACTATCAGCCAAGAAATAAATTTCTTGGGGGGATGAAAAGCTGGTGCAAGATATGAGAAAGTTCTTTCCTAATGACCAATGACCAATGACTAAAAACTCAATGCAACTTTACGGGCGAGTTCAACCATGCGATTGGCGTAACCCCATTCGTTGTCATACCAAGCCAGGATTTTGACTTGAGTTTCATTCACCACCATTGTGGAGAGGGCATCAATAATAGAAGAACGAGGATCATCCTTGTAATCAATAGATACTAAAGGACGCTCTTCATAACCCAAAATATCTTGAAGTGGTTCTTGTTCAGAAGCAGCTTTCAACAAACTATTAACTTCATCTACTGTGGTCGATCGCATGACTTCAAATACACAGTCTGTTAAAGAAGCATTCAGTAATGGGACTCTCACAGCTAAACCGTTGAGTTTACCGTTGAGTTCGGGATAAATTAAACCAATTGCTGTGGCTGATCCTGTAGTGGTGGGAATCAGAGACATACTTGTAGCCCGCGCCCGGCGTAAATCTTTATGGGGTGCATCGACAATGGTTTGAGTATTGGTATTGTCATGGATGGTGGTAATAATGCCATGTTTAATTCCCAAACCTTCATGAATTACCTTGACTACTGGGGCTAAACAGTTAGTAGTACAAGAAGCCGCAGTTAGTAAATGATGCTTTTCTGGCTGATAAAGGTGGTCATTTACCCCCATGACTATATTTAAGGCTTCTTCCTTCACCGGTGCAGCGACAATTACTTTCTGCACACCTCTTTTAAAATAAGGGTCGAGAGTCGCAGGGGTTCTAAATTTACCAGAGCATTCCAGCACTAAATCAACACCCAACTCATCCCAAGGAACCTCGCCTGGTTTAGCATACTCACTAAAACTCAGAGGTTTACCGTCAATTAATACCTGTTCCCCTTCCGCTTCTACTTCTGGTGTCCAACGTCCGTGAACAGAATCAAATTTCAGTAAGTGTGCAGCTGTTACAGCCCCACCTTTGATTTCATTGATATGCACAAACTCTAATTCTGGCCAATCCCAAGCAGCACGCAGGGCTAGCCGTCCGATTCTCCCAAATCCGTTGATTCCTACGCGAAGTTTCATTTTTAGGGGTGATATGAAGTTTATGTTTATATCATTTCAAAAAAACTTGATATGTCAATCAGTATCAGGTGACTGTACATGAAAATTCATCAAAAAAAGTTGATGTATCAGAAAGGCTTATAATTGCTAATAGCAGCCAAAGTTGGTTTATTCGCGTCAGCCAAACTTGTATCCGAAGAAAATTAGAAAACTGACCTTGACAAAAATACTTATCAATGGGTAAAAAAAAATTAAGAAGTTGCAAGTGAGGTGTGTAACGGGGATTTCGATCCCACCACCACACTTGGGGCTTGATAGAAGCCGGGGATTTAAACCCTACATAAGTTTGTTAATTACGAGGAAAGTTTATTTACCCAGGTTTTCGAGGCTGATAGTGATGCTGATAGCCCTTATCGCCAACTGCGGGGAAATCTGATCATAATGTATAAATGTACTTGCTAAATTTGATAGGCGATCGCTACTCATTCTATACTTGGTGTAATTTCCTGTGACCCATGTATAACAGCAAGTACATCAATTTGTTCGGGTTTGATGTAATAGATAATTCGATATGAACCTTCAATGACTTCCCGAATTTGCTCGGTTTCAAACTCTGGTACAATTCGACCAGATAGAGGGAAATTCGCAAGCTGCTGCGAACGTTTGGTTATACGGTCAATAATCCTGGTTGCATACTGAGGTGAATTCTGGGCAATATAAGTATAAATTGCAGATAGGTTTTCTACGGCTGTTTCTGTCCAAAAAACTTTCACTCTGGTAGTCCAAATTTTGCCCTAACTTCCTGTACGGAAATTACTTTACCAGCTTGACTGTCAGCAAGTCCAGCTTCAACAACTTGCCTAACATAAATCTCATACATGAGGTCATCCCATGTTGAGTTAGCAGGTAATTTATCAATTAGCTTTCGAGCTTCTTCTTTAATATTGAGCTTTTCCATAGAGATTACAGATAACTTGCTTTTTTATATTGTACGCTCAACACACGAATCGGGGAAACGCATACTTTGTAAAGCTGGCAGCAGGAATTATGTTTGGGTTTGTGGAAAAGTGTGATGTCTAAAGACATATAACTCACGCAACTTCCTTGTTTATTCCTATTTTTAGTTCTTTTTTAGCTTCTTCCCATAACACTGAATTATCAAGATTAGCTTCTTTTTTAGCTTTTTCATATACTTTTAAATCTTCTTCTTCCTCTTGTTCTTCAATTGTTTGAAGTAGTGTGTAAATCTCATCTAAAGTACTGTGATAAGCCTGATTTAAGAGTACGTTAATCTCGTTAATTAATTGTTCACGTTCCTTTTCACTTTTCATTTTTAGACCTCTTTTATGGCAAATATGTGGACAATTCCACAAGATAGAGGGAAATTTACCAGATGCTGCGAACGTTTGGTTATACGGTGAATTTTTCCTACCCTAGTACCGCAAGGCGGAAGGCAAAATTCAAAATTCAAAATTCAAAAAGCTTATATAATGGGCTTTTCATGGATTTTGAATGGTCTATTTATTTACGCCGACTTGTACTAGCTATTCACTGCTGCTCCCTGTTCGCTTCCAGATCACAACAACGTGCGGGAGATATTTGGCTAATGCGACTATAATCAGCGAGATAAGCTGCTAAAATCCGAAATTGGGGTAAATTTAAACTGTAATAAATCCAGCGTCCTTCTTGACGGGCGTTCACTAAGCGGGCTTCTTTGAGTGTTTTGAGGTGAAAAGATAGTTTAGACTGACTCACCCCCAAAGCATCGCACAAGTCGCATACACACTGTTCTTGCTTTCGTAACAATTCCAGTACGCCAATTCTAATTGGATCAGAAAGAGCATGAAAGCCAGTAACAATTAAATGAGAATTAGTAGCAGAGGGGGTAGGCATCAGTGACATTTGTTCAGGATATATTCTATTTCTATTGTGAAGCAGAAACGACAGCTTCGGGTTGATAGCGGATTCCAGCTTGTTTAAATCTATGCAAAACTTCGCCCAAGCGATCGCAATCTGCAATCAAACTTATCCGTACATAGCCCTCACCTGCAACCCCAAAGGCATTACCAGGGGTGACAACAACGCCTGTTTGCTGCAATACATCTAGAGCAAAATCTGTAGAACCCATCCCCACAGGACATTTTACCCACAGATACATGGTGGCTTTGGTTTTGGGAATATCCCAACCCAATTTTCCTAACCCTTCTATGAGAAAGTCCCGACGGGTGCGGTAGCGCTGTTGGACTTCATGCAAATACACATCTGGTAGTTGCAAAGCTGTTTCAGCTGCGGTTTGCAAAGCGGCAAAAATCCCATAATCCAAGTTGGTTTTCAGAGTTCGCAAACCTTGAATGACATGGCGGTTCCCCACGACAAAACCCACACGCCAGCCAGCCATGTTGTAGGTTTTGGATAGGGTATGAAATTCTACGCCAATTTCTTTCGCACCGGGAATTTCTAACAAGCTGGTGGGTTGATAACCATCAAAAGCTAACTCGGCGTAACATAAATCATGCACTAGCAAAATTTCGTATTTCCGCGCAAAAGCTACGATATCTTCAAAAAATTCACGGGGGGCGGTGGCGGCTGTGGGATTACTGGGATAGTTAAAGTAGAGAATTTTGGCTCGTTCTGCAACTGCATCGGGAATAGCTGCTAAATCAATTAACCAGTTATTCTCCGGTTTAAGAATCAAGTTGTGAATTTCCCCCCCAGCAATTAACGGCCCGCGAAAATGGGCGGGATAGGCGGGAGAAGGAACCAGAACTAAATCACCAGGATTAATGTAGGCGATCGCTAAATGAGTTAATCCTTCTTTAGAACCCAGTAAAGGTAAAGCCTCACTATCAGGATCAAGGACTACACCATAACGGTGATTGTACCAATTAGTGATGGCACGGCGAAAACTCGCAGTCCCTTCAAAGGGCGGATAACCGTGATTGGCGGGATTTTGCAAAGCTGCCATTGCTGCTTCGACTACAGGCTGTGGTGTCGCCCCATCCGGGTTTCCCATGCCTAAATCAATTAAATCTAGTCCTTGTTCTCGCGCCTTGGCCTTCAATTCGTCTAGACGAGCGAATACATAAGGCGGTAACTTTTGTATGCGATCTGCGGGGGTAATCCAATTCAAGCTCATTCCGAAACCTCTTCACTTATTACCCTAGTGGAAACACGATTTATAACATCTCTACTATCTGTTGGTGCAGTGGTAGAAACCATCGCCGCCATTAACTGTTCTAGGGCAACTTTAAATGGTAGTCGATGGATGTCAGAATTAGGATCTAAAGCAATTTCCGCAGATGTTTGTAAATCGCCTAATGTAATGTTGCCCAAACCTAAATCACTTAAATTTTGCGGCAGTCCAATCTCTGCGTAGAACTTTAATAATTGTTGCCGTGCCGATGCCGCTAGTTGATTGTTTTGTAACATTTCTTCTAATCGCAGTTGCACCAAAATCCCGTAGGCAACTTTTTCACCGTGGATGCTACTGTGTCCAGAGATGTGAGTTAAACCATTGTGTACTGCATGGGCGGCGACGGTGCGACACTGCGCTCCTCCCATTCCCCCAATTACCCCAGCCAGTAATACGGTAGCATCTACTACTTCTCGCCAATCTTGACTACCTGGTTCTTTCAGGGCGGTGGCTGACTTTTGCAATAATATATCTCGTAAAACTCGCGCCTGTTGCACTGCGGAGATAATTAATGTTTGTTGAGAATTGCCACTACTCACTGATGCTTCATACCATTTTGCGATCGCATCCCCAATTCCTGCTACTAATGTTCGTTGTGGTGCAGTTTGAATTAAATCATAGTCAAGGATTAATAAGTCAGGACAGCGAGACAGCGCCACATCGTAGAGAAAAGCCCCGGACTCAGAATATACATTAGAAAGGGCAGTCCAAGCCGCACAGGTAGCTGCTGATGTGGGAATTGTCACCACTGGTAACTGTAACTGATGGGCAACTAATTTCGCTGTATCCAAAGCTTTACCGCCACCCATGCCAATAATTACATCGGCTTGATGTTCTTGGGCTGTTTTCTGGAGAGCTTTTAAACTAACTTCACAGCAATCTACACCATAGGAGGACTGAGCCGTGTTTAACTGGGCTAAAATTGCTTGTAAACTTTTTTGGGCGTTCGCCTGGGTCGAATTACCGGCAATAATTAAGGGACGAGTTCCTAAGCGGGTAATTTCTGCTGATGCTGTCTGTAACACCCCAGAACCACGAATGATTTTTCCTGGAGCCACCGTCAGCGTCAAGAATGAGCTAGAGGTTTGAGTAGACA
This sequence comes from Nostocaceae cyanobacterium CSSed10_463m, assembly GCA_003556955.1. The sequence continues at coordinate 7,363 of PWQB01000029.1, read as the reverse complement.
CAGTTTGAGTAGGACGTTGATTGGGCATATAAATCTAGTTTGCCAAAATATTGATATTTCTTAATAAAATTTTAGACTTATGTCCAGGAATTTTCGTTTCTCTTGGCTTTAATCATGCCCATTCGTCTCAAATTCTGAACTACAAATTTTTGAATATTTAGAATTTATACTTTTTACCGAAAAATTGGGTTGAAAGCTCCGTGCTTCTGGCAGCGTAAATCCTATTTTAATCTAAACTTAATATTTTTTGTATAGTGTAATACCAAAAATATATGTGATTTTGGTAACAAATAAATGGTTTTTTACCTGTAGTGAAGAGAGAACCCGTGTAGAGACATTTAATGAAACGTCTCTACATTCTTTTTCACCAGAGGTCTAATGAAAATTATGAAGTAGCCGAGTTAGGTAATTGAGCGAATTTTTCCAAGTAAATTTCAATATCCATATCCGCATCTTCACGACTAGCCAATGTGCGCTTGATTTGACCCAAGAACAGAGGTACAGAAACCCCTGGTTCAGGATGGATAACAGTACGGGCGCGAATCGTAAGTTGATTGTTTGACCGTGAACCTAAGCGACCGAAAGAATAGAGATTACTAGCCGCTTGTAGTAAAGTTGCTTCTAATTGGTCGGGGGTAATATTAGGTGATGTTGCAATTACGGTTTGTGTAGAAGCATTATCATAAACGAGAGTATATTTGACTGCGCCAGGAATGACAGTACGACTCAGAGGAACCAACGAGAGAGCAAATAAACCACCCGTCAGCACCAGCATAAAGCCAGTTGTACCTACCAGCCGAAAGCGGATACCCCATTTGAGTAAAAAAGCCAAAACTGCGATCGCAGCGAATACTAGAGTGGCAATACCCGACCATTGGGCATACTGAAGAAAGTCAGCTGTTGTAAGCATACAGATGGGCTACTTAGACGTATTTTACTTAATGACCGATAGACCCATTTTACCGAGTAGTTGATTCCTCATACATCCATTCCTTCATTAATCTGTGGTTAATTTTGGTCATAGATGCAACAATCGTCATCAACCGCTCCCTATCCCCACCCTATGAGTACGGGGAGTCTATTTGTAGGGGCGGGTTTAAAGATATGATTCATGATTAACCAACATATTGGTAAACCCGCCCGTACTCTTTGAACCAAGAATCTCCGCACCTTCAGGTCGAAGAGTGTCAAATTAATAATATTTCTGTCGTTGGCGGAAATTGGCGACTGATTCTACTAAGCCTAAAGCAATAAAATTGGTCAACATGGCTGAACGTCCATAACTCATCCAAGGTAGAGGGATTCCCGCTACAGGTGCTAAACCAACGGTCATACCCACGTTAACAAGTAGCTGAAACACAATCATTGATAAAACACCAATAGCTAACAATGAACCAAAGTTATCCTTAGCAGTTTGGGCGATACGCAATAGGCGAAAGCAAATCAGGCAGAAGGTAAACAACACCGCTAAACAACCCACAAAACCCAGTTCTTCACCCACTGCGGAAAAAATAAAATCTGTATGTTGTTCGGGGACAAAATTTAATTGTGTCATTGGCCCTTGGAACAAACCCCATCCCCAAACTTCACCAGCACCGATAGCGATGCGAGATTGATGTTGGTGATACCCAACGCCGAGGATATCGTATCCAGGTTTGAGAAATACTGTCAGACGGTCTTTTTGATAGTCTCTTAATATATTGTTCCAGGCAAAAATTCCTAATTCACCACCTAAGAAGTTAATAGCTGACGCACCAATGCCATTCAGGGCAAATTTACGCCAGGGGAGAGTTTTCCACCCCACAATGCCCATAGAGACTACCCAAACTAAGCCTAAAAATCCGACAGATATAGTATCAAATAAAACTATTTTTTCTGACAACGGCCAACTGATACTAAACAGAATGGCTGAAATTATGGGCGAAATCATCAGGATCAGCCAGCCAGGATTAGCATTTGCCCAGTACAACATTCCTAAGACGATAGCACCAAATACCAATGATGTTGCCAAGTCTGGCTGCAAAAAGACTAATGCCCAAGGAAGAGCTGTAATTCCTAAAGCCCGAAATACACTTGGGAGAGTGGAAGCTGTGCTTTTGTGTAACACAGCCGCTAAGGTGATAATGATCCCAATTTTGGCAAATTCCGAAGGCTGCACATTGAAAGTACCAATGGTAATCCATCGCTGCGCCCCTTTAGCACTTGTACCAATAACCATCACACCAATGAGGCTGAGGTTGGTGAGAGCGTATGTTACCCAATGCCACTGAATCAAATTTTCATACCGGGTACGAGCTAAAAACAACGCTATCACAATGCCGATTCCAGCCACCGTCCAGTGCCACCACCAATCAGCCACTGGTTGCGTTAGTTCCGTACTCAGGATCATGAGACCACCAAACATACTGACACTAACGGTCAGAAAAAATAGCAGCAAATCCATTTGTTGCCAGGGCTTAAACCAATATTTCCAGCGACTTTTGGGGCGTGAACGGTTTAATAACATTGTGTAATTTGGGACTTTAAATTTATTGACACGGACATGGAGGGATGGTAAGACCACTTGTGGCGCAACCCAGCGAAGTGTCAAGGAATCCTCGCTCCTTTAGGACGAGGAGGTATGTCAACACTGTGAATCTGTATTCCTAGGTAATTACCCAGGAATCAGATCAAAACTTCAAATTGATTATGTCAGGGCTGCAACTGATATTTTACCTGCAATATTCAGTGCGATCGCTTTTAATGCTTTTGCCGAAGCTGAATCAGGATCAGCAACAACTATTGGCACACCGCTATCGCCGCCAACTCTGGCAGAAATCTCTAGGGGAATGCATCCGAGTAAATTCACTCCCAACTCATCTGCTGTTTTAGAACCACCACCTGAACCAAAGATGTCATACTGCTTATCTGGCATATCTGGCGGAATAAAGTAGCTCATATTTTCTACTATTCCCAAAACCGGGACATTCATTTGTTGGAACATCCGCAAACCTTTACGTGAATCTAACAGAGCGACATTTTGCGGTGTGGTGACAATTACTGCCCCTGACATTGGTACTGCTTGGGTTAAAGTTAATTGAGCATCGCCGGTTCCCGGTGGCATATCCACAATTAAATAATCCAGTTCTCCCCATTCCACTTGATAGAGAAACTGCCGAATTACACCATTAAGCATGGGGCCACGCCAAACCACTGGCTGATCTCGGTCAATCAAAAAGCCCATTGAGACTAATTTGACACCGTGATTAAAAGCAGGTTCGAGAATATCACCTTTTTCTGTGGAACGCACCACAATTTCCGCATCAGCCAGCCCTAACATAGTCGGGTCATTGGGGCCATAAATATCGGCATCCAGTAAACCCACCTTCGCCCCTGTTTGGGCTAAAGCCACAGCCACATTCACCGCTACTGTGCTTTTACCAACGCCACCTTTACCACTGGAAACAGCCAGAATATTTTTCACCCCAATAATCCCAGTCCGGTCAGGCAAACTTTTTTGTTGGGGTGTTTCTGCCGTTACATCTACATTTACCTCTGTCACACCAGGTAGCTTGTTAACAGCTTTTTTACAATCTTCTACAATAAATTCCCGTAAAGGACAAGCAGGTGTAGTCAATACCAAAGTGAAGCTAACCTTGCCAGCGTCAATTTTGACATTGCGAATCATATTCAGTTCCACTAAACTCTTACGGAGTTCTGGGTCTTCTACTGGTCGCAAAACTTCTAGAACTGAGCCGGAATCGAGAACGTCGTACATACTTTTTTCACTGTTACTGTTGTAACAAAATTTAAGAAAATTTTATGATCATCTACCATGATCTTAACTTTCTTTGGAACGTCGGGATTATTCATGAGCCATTGCGCTGAAATTCCCTAAAAAAGTGAATTTTTGCTGGCTGACACTGTGTGCAATGCCGTATTTTCTACAGACTCCACCAAAGAACGTGCCACACGATCTGTATAAGGGCGGGATAATGACCAAATTAATGGCGATAACCAACCCCGAAGGGTGACTGAATAAGATACACAAGTGCCGCATACTGTGGACTCGACTCGGTAAGTCACCCGTTCTTCGACTCCAGGAATCGCCAGGACTCGGATACTTAACATTTCTTTATGTTGAACCCGTTCTACGAAAATTCTGATGGGAATGGGCGAAAAGCGTGTGACTGCTTGGTAAATCAATCCGGGTTTGGGTACTAATCCATAGGGAACGTTAGTACTTTTGAGTAATGGATGCCAGGAAACGTCTGTTAAGTCAACTACCTTCAGCCACATTTCATCAACCGAAGCAGAACTAATTTCTCGATAGGTTTTTACCAGAGAAGCGCAAAACCGACGATGTTTGCGGTGGATGAATTTGGATAACCAATTTCGCATCTGACTAACCTGGTATGGTGATTACTCTGGAGTTTACTACCTGATCGATGTCTGAAAATAGAGACCATTTGCTATAGTCTGGTATTGGTAGCAGAATGTTTATATCAAGAAGTACGAATAAAACTTAATCAATATACAAGTCTATACGCATTTGAGGGACAATAACTTTAGTCATACCCATCGATGACGTAAATGCTCACAAGTAAGAAAAAAGTAAATTAGGCAATTTTAGCCTGATTATTCGCTCTGATTACCCACAAATGTCTCAATTTAATCAATTTGTGGTTTTTTGAAAACTGTTATTTAGGTTCGGGAATCCAATCCATGTTGACTAACTCGCAAACACCAACTGTAGACGCGACACCATCTAAGTTTTTGCCTGGAACCGACTCTCAGTCCAGGGTCAGTCAGTTTATGAAACAGCTACAAGATGAAATTACCGAAAAACTGGCAGAACTGGATGGTGTAGCTAAGTTTCACGAAGATAGTTGGGAACGTCCAGAAGGAGGTGGCGGGCGATCGCGTGTGCTGTGTGATGGGGCAGTATTTGAACAAGCTGGAGTTAATTTTTCTGAAGTTTGGGGTTCTCATCTACCCCCGTCCATTTTAGCCCAACGTCCAGAAGCGGCAGGACATGGGTTTTATGCTACGGGGACTTCTCTAGTTTTACACCCACGCAATCCCTATGTGCCTACAGTCCACCTGAATTATCGCTATTTTGAAGCTGGGCCAGTTTGGTGGTTTGGTGGTGGTGCTGATTTGACACCTTATTACCCCTTTGCTGAAGATGCAACCCATTTTCACAACACACTCAAGCAAGCTTGCGACCAACATCACCCAGAGTATTACCCAGTGTTTAAGCGCTGGTGTGATGAATATTTTTATCTCAAGCATCGCAACGAAAACCGGGGTGTAGGGGGTATATTTCTGGATTACCAAGATGGTCAGGGGTTGTTATATCGTGGCCCTGACCCCGATGGCCAGGCGGCTGTTTATAGTAATAAATTGGGCGCACCAGCACCCCGCAGTTGGGAAGATTTATTTGCTTTGGTGCAAGATTGTGGTAGGGCATTTTTGCCAGCTTATGTGCCGATTGTGGAACGGCGACAGGGAATGGAATATGGCGATCGCGAGCGGAATTTCCAACTTTATCGGCGCGGACGATATGTAGAATTTAACTTGGTCTATGACCGAGGCACAATTTTTGGACTCCAAACCAATGGACGGACAGAATCTATTTTGATGTCTTTACCCCCCTTGGTGCGTTGGGAATACGGTTATCAGCCAGAACCTAATACTCCAGAAGCCGAGTTGTATGACATCTTCCTCAAACCTCAAGATTGGGCAAACTGGACACTTAGCGCTTAAAAGCTACTCATCAGTGTTGTGGTAAGGTAAACTACTAAATGTTGCCGATGCAACATCACGAGGACGTGAATTTTGTGGCTGGTGAGTCAATTAACTTATAACAAAGTGCTGAGTGCTGAGTGCTGAGTGCTGAGTAGAAACTAAGTAGGGGCGGGTTACAGATATGTTCAATGACCAATAATAATTTTAATAAACCCGCCCCTATATCAAGGCTTTGGGCAATCAACAATGTCCTAACCACCTTGGAGGTTTCCTGACATCACTAGAAATGTTTCTCGTGATGTAAAAGTAAACATTCTTAAAAATAAGTTGTTTGACTCGCCAATCCCAAACGAAATTTTAGATTAGTTTCATGGGGAGGCTTAGTGATTCAAATAGAACAAACCACGTACACAACCCAAGACGACAATACCGTTATTGTCTTAACACCATCCGGACGCTTAGACATCACCACAGCTTGGCAGTTTCGTTTGAAGTTACAGGAATGTATTTCTAAACTCAGTAGCCATGTGGTTGTGAATCTAGGTCAGGTAAATTTTATTGATAGTTCTGGTCTTACGTCTTTGGTGGCAGGTATGCGTGATGCTGATAAAGTTAAGGGCAGTTTCCGCATCTGCAATGTCCATCCTGAAGCAAAACTTGTGTTTGAAGTGACGATGATGGATACAGTATTTGAAATCTTTGAAACCCAGGAAGAAGCTTTAGAAGGTGTACCCCGTAGTATGGCCACCTAAACAAGTCCTGGGTACTGAGTTTTAATATTGTTCTCGCTTGGTGTAGCGATAAGGCCCTAAAATTGCTCCCCAGGTTGCTTTTCCAGTCTCCAAGTCAATGCCTTTATCGTAGCTGTTAAATCCTGTAGCTGTGGTTTCAAATCCCAAAGCAACTTGGATAGTCTGGTTGAGATAAGTAAAGCAGCAACGAGTATTTGGCAGTTGAGCAGCTATAAACTGATAGCTGTTTGCAGCTAGTGTTTGTTGGCTAACTGTGAGGATACAGCCTGGGAGTAAATCTAATTGCTCCACCGTTAATGTTTTGAGTAAAGCCGGATTACGTCCTGCACCACAAAAAGCACTAGGATCTTTAAGCATATAGTACTGTAGCTGCAAGGGCGCATCAGAGTCACTCCCTGCCATCAACCGCATAATTCGCTGGCGATAAGGATGGTCTAAGTTGACAATATTCGCTTGCTCGGCAAATAAGGTGATACTGTCTTGGGTAAATAGATTTACTGGTCTTTGCCACAGATGTAAATGAACAAACCAAGCAGAATCTGCTAAAGCTTGTTCTCGATTATCGAACTTACCCGCTAAATACTGACCCAGGGCAATTAAATTTGGCGCAAAACTCATAGATGACACTGATCGGAAACCTGAACTTGGCAAACTAGCCTTTAAGCGACAAAATATAATAACGTCGCCCTTAACATTCTTAACATTTTATTTGTGAATAACGTCCGTACTGTCTCAGATACAAAGCGAGCTTTTTACTCCCTTCACACCCGACCAATTAACACAATTTATCGTCGGGTGGTAGAAGAGTTAATGGTAGAAATGCATCTACTATCAGTCAATAGCGGTTTTACCTACAATCCAATTTATGCCTTGGGTGTCGT
>PWQB01000811.1 GCA_003556955.1 Nostocaceae cyanobacterium CSSed10_463m | reverse complement strand
AGTTACGAGCAGATCCACGAAGTCTCCAATGGGACTACTGGAGTACGCCTCATCCAGAGGGCTACGGTTCAGTTGAAGGACATCAACGGCAATTTATAGATATGCAAAAAGGATTGCGAAATCGACTCAATCAGTGGAACAGCAAGAACTGTGATGACCCAGATAATCCTTCTCTTCTGCCTGAAAATGCATGGGAATGGGCTACTCGTCAAGCTCCAGTTCCAATTCCTCAAGAGCGCCCCACTCCTACTAATCCTCGTTCTGTGTCTGTATCTGATGTAATCGAGGTTGTATTAACCTTGGGATTATCAATCGCACTGGTCGGTGTAATTGTAGCGGCTTTGGCTAACCCCGAACCAGCAAGTAAATTAGCACTTGCTGGGCTGTCTGCAACAATGATAGTTATATTGCTCACACGATTGGGTATTGAAAGCGAGTCTGGAGGGACAACAACATGAGTGACGATGCTATTTGGCAACCCAATACCGGACTGCAATGGCTAAGAGCTTTGGCTCTACCTTCACAGCCTTGGGTTACAGCCTTTTTAGAGGAAATGAGATTTCCACCCACTTTAATCGCCAATAGACATATCTTTGAAGCCATTTACAATGCTGCGGTGGAAAAACGTGCTGCCCTATGGCAAGCAAACAAGGGTCTAGGTTATTTACCGGAACTAGACACTGCTATTACACGGGAGTTCGTAACTGAGGCACTAGCGCAAATCGAAAGTAAAGTAAATTCCTCTGCGGCTAAAGCTTTTCAGGAATGGGCATACCGAAATCTGATTCACATCGAGATGGCAGGCTCACTTTTGGCTTGGCGAGTAATTCTACGTCGTGCTTGTGGTGAGGAAAATCCAGTATATGCTTTAGTTTCTCCACCTCAGTGCTTATTGCCTCTGCTTCCCAAAATTGCTAATTTAGTCAGCTATGAACGCGATGAGGAAGTAGGCAAAAATCTCCAGCGACTATCACCTCCCTATAAAGATGAAGATAACTTAGGTTTAGACATCTCGCCCGAAGCAATGACTGTTGAAGAGACAATTTGCAATGAATTAACAAGAGATGCAATGCGCTGTATTGTAGATGTATTATCAGAGTTGGAACGTAGAGAGATAATCGCTTGGGCTAAATTACAAGCAGTTAAAATGGAAATTCCGGCTAATTTATTAGACATCTCTGAACAGGAAGATGATATTAAATTTGGGTGATTACTGATAATCAAATTTATGAATTTAGTTTGGGTTTCTGTGTTGTATCTATACCCCTAATCTTACCAGCCGATGAGATTATTTATCAGACTTGCAAGATTGGCATTAATTGGCTTACTACTGTTTAGCTGTGGTCAAGTTCCACAGAGCAAGGGGGAAAGTGTGAATCGAGAACAAATGGAACAACTGGCTCGGATTAAGTTGCCTCCCAGCAGTCAGGATATTGAAGTTCATACTGAGTCTGGGATTGATACGCTGATCCTACTGCGTTTTACAGTGTCTGAAAGCGATTTGAAGGCTTTTCTGATTGACGCTGGATATACAGAACCCCTGAAGTCAGGTTTTCACCCATTTAGTTCACAGGAAATTAGGGGTGTTCCTTGGTGGAATCCAGATGATGCAAAGGATGTTATGGGGGGATTTATGAATACCAAAGATTGGGCTAGTGAAATCATGGTAGATGTTTCGGGAACTCAACTAATAGTGTATTTAAAGGCTTTCGATTTGTAGTGCGATATACTGATGCTGGTGTAATCACAGCAGCTTTCATTTAAATGAGGTAAAGATTTAGACGTATCCAAACGGGGAAATTTAAATACTTGTATTCAAGTTTTCAGTGCGGACGGATGAAGCAAGAATCATTTAAATTGAATTTTGGGGAGTGTAAAAAACTAAAAAATGGTGAGGTATCAGTATGTCGTACCAGCGCATTAACCGTTCCAATCCCAAAAATAGTGACCCATCCTCAAGTTCTTCTATATTCGCGCCTCGTACTTTCTCTGCCCCAAAAGTTCAACGAGAAGCAACACCAGAAGAACTGGAAAACCAGGCTTTTGAGCAGGATAAGTTACAAGTCCAGGGACTACAACTGAAGGAACAGCGAGGTACAATTACGAGTGAAGAGTCAGAAAAACTAACTGTGCTGCAAGCGAAAACGGATAGCTTTTTGCAAAAAAAGATGGCAGCAATTGCAGGACAGCCGAATATATTAGAAATTCTTGCGAATAAGAGTCGGTCTATCAAGCAAACTCAACCTGTACAACCTGTTCGACCTCAACTAATTATTAATCAAATAAATATGGCAACTTACACAAGTTCACCAACAGAATCCCTTCAGCCTAAGTTAACTGTTGGTCAACCGAACGATCAATATGAACAGGAAGCAGATGAAGTTGCTGAGAGGGTAATGAGTATGTCTCCTCCCTCAACTCCCAATATTCAGCGTCAAAGCCAGCAAGCATGGACAACAAACATTAATCAAAAACCAATAGCCAGCAGTAGTATTACACCGCTAGTCAGTCGCAAGCCAGAATCAAAAGAGGAAGAGGCTATTCAGACAAAGTGTGACACTTGTGAACAAGAAGAGCAAATTCAGCGATCTGCTTGCAGCAGCGCTTCGCTATCGCCCAGCCAAATCCAAGCATCATCAAATGGTACTACTCAAGCACAACCAAGTCTGGAAAGTCGGTTAAATGCCACCAAAGGTGGTGGTAGTCCTTTAGCTGATGGGGTGCGAAACTTCATGGAACCCCGTTTTGGTGCTGATTTTAGTCATGTGCAGGTACATACGTGTTCTGAAGCCGTGCAAATGAACCGGGAATTAGGCGCACAGGCATTTGCTCATGGTAGTGATATTTACTTTGGGGCAGGGAAATCAGCAGGAAATAATGAGTTGACAGCGCATGAGTTGACTCATGTAGTGCAGCAGACAGGGAAAGTTCAAGCAAAATTAGCGACACAACAGCCAACTAGGCTAACATATCCTTCAAATCACAGTTCTAGAACTTTGAGTTCAAGTCAGAGAATAGGCTCATCTACAAGATTAGCGTTACGACCAACTAAATTACCACCAGTTCCTAACGCTATTCTCAGACAAACATTGCAGAGAAAAGTTGGACAAAAATTGCTTTGGGGAAAATTTTGGCAGGTGGTTGGGAAAAGATTCGGAGTAAAAATAGCGGCGGCTGGAACTGCTGCTATTGCAGATGGTCCATTACCGATTGGTGACTTAATATCCATAGGTTTAACTATTTGGATGATTTGGGATTTGATCCAACTTTGGGATATGCTTTGGGAGGAAACTATTCAAGAACTGGAACAAGAACAAGCAAATCCGCAAGCTATTCCACACAGCGATACTGAAGCAATTCCCAGAGAAGACACTAAAAAGCAAAAACAAGATATAAACTTCTATCATGGAACAGATGAAGGTACTGCTAAAAAATTTCAGGGAGGTATGGCTGTAAGAGCAATTGGTGGTGGAGAATTTGGCCAGGGATTCTACACATTTATTGAGCAGAAGCCAGCTGAAATCGTGGCAGAACAATATACCCGTAATCGCAGACCACCTCTTCCCAGATGGGGTGTGGTTAAGTTTATGATACCAGTTGATATGTTTATTCAATACTTTGGTGTGGGTGCAATTGCTGATGTAATACAAGGAAAATTTGGCAATATCTTATATTTTCCAGATCAACAAACACCAGTAAAAGTTACTTATCCTGATGATATTTTACCGGGGTTTGAGCAATCATTTACCTGGAAAGAGTTTGTTGATAAAAACCGTCAATTAAGAAAAGAAAATAAACGAGATGTAAGTTGGCCTTATGATCTGATTATTGGACCTCTTAGTGGAAAAATCCCAGGTTATAAATCTAGTGCCAATCAATTTATGTTTAATGAATTAGGTGTTGTTATGCTTAACAATAAAGAAGTTAAACGCAATGTAGTTGCACAAGGAAATACTGGTATATGATGAATGAACCATTAGTTGCTTTACAAATCATCCGCCGGTTAGTAAAAAGGCAAAAAGAAGGTAAAGATTCAATTCTGGAGCGAGAAATAAAAGAACTATATTATCAACCAGATTTCTTTGAATCTGCTGATTATTTGTTGAATTATGGATGTGAACGAGAGCAACAAATAGTTCTGGCTGCTCTGATTGGTATATATAACAAAGATGTTTGTTTACTTGCTCAATTAGCTCTAAATAGTAGTTTTCCCAATATCAGAATAACCGCAGCTTTCCTGCTTTGCCATCCCCAAGCTACTGAAGCCTGGAATAGTCTGGTTAAAGCCCTGTCTGACTCAGATAGTAGAGTTAGAAGCAATGCCGCAAGAGCATTAGCAACAATTAATCCATTAGCTGCCTCTGATTTACTCAAATCTTTGTTTACCTCTGTCAATGAAAGTGACCGTCTAACTGTGCTGGATATTTTTCAAAAATTTGACTGTCCAGCTTTAACTTCTGTGGTCATAGATGGACTACAAGATGTATCTTCAGAGGTAAGGACTACTGCTGTTACAGCACTTTTCAAATTAGGTAAAAACGCTATTGAACTATTGGAAACTGCTCTTGATGACCCAGATGAGCAAGTAAGATGTGAAGTTGTGAACACATTATACAAACTAGCTAATGATGTTCCACTTAGTATCTTTATCAAGGCTTGTGACGATTTATCTGCTGATGTTCGTTTCTTTGCTTTGTGTGGTATTTCTAAAAAGGGTAACTCCGATGCTTGTCCAACTATTTTGCATCTGATAAATGATCCAAAATCAAGAAAATTAGCAATTGATACTTTAGGAGAACTGGGTTGTAGACAAGCTCTCAATCAATTAATTGAAGAAGTAGAGAAACCAATAGATGATAGTGAGTTAGCTATTATTTTACAAACCTTGGGAAAAATCGGTAGTGATGAAATAAGTCCTATATTACATTCGGCTTTATTACAACCTGAACCTATGGTAAGAGTAGCAGCAGTAACTGCCTATTTAGCAGTAAATCCCCAAAAAGCAGTTCCTGTGTTACTAAATGTTCTTAACAACGATTCTTCTAAGATGGTACGTTCAGCAGCAGTAAAAGTGTTGGGGAAAATAGGTGGTGAACAAGTTTGTGCTAGATTGATTAACATTCTGAGGGACGATAGGGATGCTGAAGTTCGGCGAACAGCAGCAGTAGCAATCACTAATTGCTGTGATTCTCACAATATGGAAGTTTTGTTAGCAGGCTTAACTGATTCTGATTTTGAGGTTCGGTTACAGACAGTTGTTAGTTTGGGTAAAATCAAGTTAAAGGAGGCTATTCCAGCACTATTGAAATTAGAAAGTCAAGAGAGGAATCACAAAATTTCTGCACAAATTGCGGATACCCTCGTGAGAATAGACCATAGTAAATTTGCCCACAAAATTATTTCTGGATGTGCAAGAAAGTTATTTGACCCTGCTTCTATTGGTACTGTTTATACAACTTGGTTAGTAGATCCATCATATTATCCTGTGTCTGAAAGAATTATTTTCTATAATAATGGTTATGCTGAAAGTGTAGACTTTGATGAGGGAATTAAAGTATATAAATATATCGCTAAAGATGAGCAATTAACTTTGGTTTCTACTGGAGATAGTAAAGAGTTATTAATTCAATTTACAGTAGAAACTGCGATGTGGGAAGACCCAATAACTGGACTACTGTCTTGTTATAAACTAACGTTGAATCATGACATTTTTTATAACTATGTTGTATCTTCAGAATCTACTTTTTTTTCGACTTTTGAATCTCAATAAAGTAAAGAATGGCAAATTAACAGAAAAAGCGATCGCACAGACTCCCCAATACAGGCGATCTCTATAAAGCGGGTGTTTCACCATTGTTGTTTGTGGGAAACGACTATTTTAATTGCCAAGCGATCGCATTTGAAGGTGATTCACCCAAGCACAATCGCCTGGAAAAATATCTAAGTAATCCTCAATGTTTTTATGATCATTACCGTAATGCTTGTTAGCAATGCTCACCTACAAGATTGGCGATTATCGCATATAAAGTCAAGTGCTAATGAGATTGGAATACCAAACAACAAAAGATTCAACGATATGTTTGTATGTTTCAGATTTTAATCTGACTTCCTTAATGGACTGGGATGCAAAATCTCTCCAAATGAATCTTTCCTCTTGTTCACCTTCAATAAGGAAAGCTGTCTCTCCATCAAATGCTTCAGAAAATCCTGGACATATACAAAACTTTCTATATTTTTGCTCTAGTTTCTCTGAACTCCAATCAGATTCACTATTATCACCGTAAAGAGCCGAGTCGAGAAAATTCCAAGCTTCTACGGCAGTAATTCCCAAGACAAATGGATCTTTTCTTTGTCCACATTCTGTTAAAGAATCTTTCAAATAAGCATAAGGAATGTCCAGTATTACCGTCAACGAAAAATCTCCTATCATAGAGTCCCCAGCCCAAAAAGCAATATGCCCAAATAAGTAGTCTTGTGGATCGTTTTCTGTCCGATCTACCACACACTCTAGAGCAAATTCTTGTTTATCCCCTAATATCTTTCAAGTATGTTGCATAAACTCAACTTTGGGTAATAACGGATCTGTGACAACTCCTACGCCGCTAAAACCCCAACGTTTGAGCAAGTTTCCCAATTGTGTACCGGGAATAGATTCTACAGCGAAGCGGTTGGCTAATTCACCTGCATGGGTGTTGAGATAACTTAAAGCATCAAAGTTTTCCCGAAACAGCAATAAATAACCAGAAGTTTCAGGATTGGGATGGGCTAAAAGATAACGACCGTCAGATGATGAACGCACTATATAATAAATTTCGGTAAACATACTCAATTAAGAATCCAAACGAATCCGGGGGTCAGCGACCTTCAACAGCAAGTCTGCTAGTAAATTGCCTATATTCAGTAATACGGCACTCATTACAAGGCTAGCCATGACTAAATACTGGTCTTTTGCCATTACCGCCTGTAAAGTTAATCTACCTAAACCAGGCCAGTTAAAAAATTGTTCAGCAATGAATGCACCACCAAATAAACCCGCTAATTCAAAGCCTAACAAAGTAATTAAGGGATTTATAGCATTACGCAGAGCATGAACATAAATCACCCGATTTTCTGGCAGTCCCTTAGCACGAGCTGTTTGGATATAATCTTGACGCAGAACATCCAACAATTCACCGCGAGTAATTCTCTGCAAACCAGCAAAGCTAGTGATACTTAAGGCGATAGTGGGTAAAATCATGTGCCAGCCAACATCAATAATTTTACCAAACCAAGAAAATTCAGCATGATTGATGCTAGTCATGCCACCCACTGGGAATAAAGGTGAAGTGATTTGAGCAAATATGAGCAGAAACAAGGCTGTGATAAAACTGGGAAATCCTTGTCCGGTGTAGCTAATTACCTGTAAAATTCGGTCAGTAGCTTTATTTTGTTTCACAGCTGCGAGAATGCCAAAGGGAATGGCGATCGCCCAAGTGCAAAATAAAGAAGCGATCGCTAAAAGTAAAGTAGCTGGTATCCTCTCCCACAACAGAGAAGCTACGGAACGTTGGTAAACAAAACTCGTGCCAAAATCTCCGTATCTCAAAATTCGCCATAACCATAGTCCAAATTGTTCTGGCCAAGATTTATTCAAACCAAACTGTTCCCTTAATTCCTCAATTCGTTCTGGCGAAATTGTCGGATCTTGCCGCAGGGTATCTACATAGTCCCCTGGAGATAGTTTCATGATAAAAAACGACAGAGCCGTTGCCAATAATAAGGTAAATAGTGCTTGAAGTATCCGCTTCACCACATAAATAAACGTTTCGTTTGTGACTAGCCCCATCAGCCAATCTCGACTTGTCTCTAAGGAAATTTTTGTAGAAGTCATAGAAATTTAATCTAGGGTTGGTATGGCCAAATATTCCAGCATTATGTACCAAGTTGGACGAAATACGGAAAAGCCTCTGCAAGAACTGTAGTTAATACGGAAAGATTAGCGCAGCCAGAAATTATGTGGAACTTAATTATATTTTTAGTATGTGTGTGGGGAGTTTTGCTAGGCGCGATGTATCTTTACATTGATTCTGCTGCTAAAAAGAAAAAACGTGATCGTTATCGAGCAATTGGTCGCAAAAACATCAGTGTTTGGAGCAACTCATATATACACGATTATGGTAGCAGTAGTAGTTGCACTAGTGGTTATAGCAGTGGCAGTGATGGCGATAGTAGTAGATATAGTAACAGCAGTGATTGCGACAGTAGTAGATATAGTAACAGCAGCGATTGCGATAGTAGTGGATATAGTAGCAGCAGCGATTGCGATAGTAGTGGATATGATAGCAGCAGCAGTTGTGATTTTAACGGTTTTTAAGCACCCGTACACTACCCGCCTGACAATCTCGCAACCAAGTTTTCACAGCTTGGGCAATTACACCGTTACTGCTATCCCTGGGGGGCGATACCACTTCTGATGTGGAATAACCACCAATTTGGGTAAACATCATTACCAAACGCCAACCAGAGTTACTTTTTGTCAATAAAAGCCAGTGAAATTGTTGGGATTCAACG
This sequence comes from Nostocaceae cyanobacterium CSSed10_463m, assembly GCA_003556955.1. Next base: position 4,201 of record PWQB01000811.1, on the reverse strand, counting down.
ATTTTACCCGTGATATACTGCCGTTCTAAAGTAGTAAAAAAGACCTGCCCAACTTCTGTGTTTGTACTGGTCTGCCCATCCAAGTTATGCCCAGAGTTAATGGGTAGGGGCTGAAACTCTGGTTTTCCTGCCACCAGCACATAACTGTAAATATCAACGCTTCTGCTGCGACGACGGGCGCGTTGAGTAGCTCTATTAGCATACCCAGGTAAATCTTGCAATAGCTGAGGAGTTAATTGTTCTAAACTTTGTTCAGAACAAACAGAACCCAAGTTATTGGGAACGCTATTTCTCTGAGTTAACAAAGCAGGCTTATGGGCAAATACTGAGTTATTCATACTATCTGCCCCGACTAGCCACAAGCTCAAAGCTAAAAGCCAGAAGCCATAACTTTTCTTTTTGACCAATAGTTCCCTAATGGTACAAGCTCTCTGATTTATCCGTCGAATCAATGGAAAATCCAAAATCCAAAATCCTCAAGCCCCTAGATTTATCTGTGGAATCAATCAAAAATCCCAAATCTAAAATTGTATAGTTAATTCTTCAACAATCTTATTCCAGGCTAACTCAGGTTCAGCCGCAGCAGTAATGGGACGACCAATTACAAGGTAATCTGCACCGGCTTTAATCGCTTGGGCTGGGGTAAGTGATCGCTTTTGATCACCCTGTTCTGCCCAAGTTGGGCGCACACCTGGACAAACCAGCAAAAAGTCATCGCCACAAGTTTGGCGCAGCTGTGTCACCTCCTGGGGTGAGCAAACAGCCCCATTTAACCCAGACTCCTGCGCCATTAGTGCCATTTCTAAAGCATATTCTGGTAATTCCAGAGGAATTTTCAAATCAAAAGCCAGCTGTCTGGAAGAAATACTTGTCAGCAGGGTAATAGCAATTAATTGCGGTGGCTTAACCCCCCCTTGCATTGCCCCCACCTGTACCGCCTCAGTTGCCGCTTTCAGAGCATCTCTACCAGCAGTGGAGTGAATCGTGAGTAAATCCACTCCGTACTTAGCCGCACTACGACAAGCCCCCGCTACAGTATTGGGGATGTCATGAAACTTCAAATCTAAAAATATCCGTTTTTTCCGGGATTTTAAAACTTCCAGGATTGTGGGGCCAGAACTCGTAAATAATTCTAAACCCACTTTCCAGAAATTTACTTGTGGCAATTGATCTACAAGGGCGATCGCACTTTCTAGATCCGGCACATCCAAAGGCACAATTATTTGGTTATTAGTCATTGGTCATTGGTCATTGGTCATTGGTCATTGGTCATTGGTCATTGGGAAAAAGGTGATGGGGAAAACTCTTTGCTGTCTCCAGTCACCTATCACCTATTTACTCTAGTAACCGCAGAAACTTGTTTTTACCAAATTGAAAAACTTTACCACGTAATTCACTGAGTTCTTGGAAAGTAGTGTCAACATCGGTAATTTTAACGCCATCTAGGCGTATTCCACCTTCCTGAATCTTTCGTTTACCTTCACTGGCACTTTTGCACAAGCCACAAACCTTGAGTAAATGAGTCAACTTAACCGGAAACTGTAAAGAACACTCCCCCTCATTTTCAAAAATGACCTCAACTGAACCTTTTTTACCGCCGCTTTTGGCGGCTTCCTTAGCTTCATTAGCTGCCGTTTCACCGTTGTACTGTTTAACAACCTCATAAGCTAAAAGCATTTGGCGATCGCGGGGATTTTCTGGCAATTTATCCAAAGGTAAATCCGTCAGCAGTTCAAAATACTGAGACAGTAAATTATCAGGAACACCTTGTAACTTCTGATATTTTTGAGCCGGATGTTCTGACAAGCCCACATAATTACCGAGAGACTTAGACATTTTTTGCACACCATCTGTACCAATTAAAATCGGTAGCAGCAGACCAAATTGGGGTTTTTGTCCAAAATGGCGTTGTAAATCTCGCCCCACAGCAATGTTAAACTTTTGATCAGTTCCCCCTAATTCCACATCTGCCTCCACAGCCACAGAATCATAGCCTTGCATCAATGGATATAGGAACTCATGGATAAAAATAGGATTCTCTTTTTTATAACGTTCAGCAAATCCTTCTTTTGCCAACATCTGTCCCACTGTCATCGTCGAGAGTAACTCTAAAATCTTCCCTAAATTCAGCCGGGAAAGCCATTCAGAGTTATAACGCACCTCCAGCCTACCTGGTGTGTCAAAATCCAAAATAGGGCGCACTTGGTCAAGATAAGTTTGAGCATTTTGTGCCACATCTGCCTCTGTGAGCTGACGACGTACCTCCGATTTACCTGTAGGATCGCCAATACGTGCCGTAAAATCACCAATAATCAGAACTGCTGTATGACCAGCATCTTGAAACGCTCGCAGTTTCCGCACTGGTATGCTATGACCAAGATGAATATCAGATCCTGTAGGGTCAATTCCCAATTTGATCCTTAAAGGTCGGTTAGTAGTTACCAAGCGCTTTTCTAAACTTTCACTTTCACTATCCGCATCAGTCGGTTGGGGAAAAATTTCTACTATTCCACGATGTAACCAAGAAAAATTTTGCGTCATACTAAGAGATTCGCTATTAACTACGCTTTTTAGTCTATAAGTTAGGTTGGTTATATTCACTGGCAATTTGTCCGTACTTGGCATCTACCGAATTAATATAATTGCAAAAAATTAACCGCCTGACTTCATTGAATGAATTACAGTTATATTTACAAGTGAGGAAGTGAGAACGCCGTGTCGTCTTCTAGGACTTTTACAGATAAGCAGCAACAACATCAGGCTTCATCGGGCTTTGAGTTTTTGAAAGGAGTAGGCCAAATAACTGGCGGTACTCTACTGTCAATCACAATGTTGACAAGCTCTATTGTAGCCGGAGGGTTGGTCGGTCTGGCTATTAGTTTCCGTAACTTACCAGATGTGAGACAACTGCGTAACTTTTTTCCCTCAGAAACAAGTTATATTTATGACATTAATGGCAAATTACTAGCAAGTCTTCACGGTGAAGCCAACCGAGAAGTCATGCCTCTAGATAGAATTTCTCCAAATCTGAAACGGGCAGTACTAGCCAGCGAAGATAGTCATTTTTACGACCATCACGGTATCAATCCCAGTGGTGTCGGACGGGCTTTGATAGTTAACTTGGCATCAGGTAGGGTACGAGAGGGCGGCTCTACCATTACTATGCAGCTGGTAAAGAATTTGTTTTTATCCCAAAGACGTGCCTTTACTCGAAAGCTAGCAGAAGGAGTGCTAGCAATTCGGTTAGAGCAAATTCTCACCAAAGACCAAATTTTAGAAATGTACCTCAATCAAGTTTATTGGGGTCATAATAACTATGGTGTCCAAACCGCAGCACGCAGCTTTTTTGACAAGTCAGCAGAAATTTTAACCTTGGCTGAGTCAGCAATGATGGCGGGTTTAATTCAAGCCCCAGAAGAATTTAGTCCCTTTGCGAATATGGAATTAGCAAGACGCAAACAAAGGGAAGTTTTGGGGCGGATGCTGGAATTGAACTGGATTACCAAGGAAGAATATGATGATGCGCTCAACCAAGAACTTAAATTTGGTCGAATCAGGTCATTTCAAGGTAGTGCCTTACCTTATATAACTAATACTGTGTCTCAAGAATTAGTGCAAAAATTTGGGCGTGAGGCACTGATTAAAGGTGGAATGCGTGTGCAAACTACTGTTGATGCTGAATTCCAAACGATGGCGGAAAGAACTGTCAGCAAGTGGAGTGCAAACTTGAACCGTCAAGGGTTGCGGGGTAATGAAATAGCTTTAGTAGCCATCGACCCCCGCACGCATTTTATCAAGGCATTGGTAGGCGGTGTAAATTCCAGAGCTAGCGAATTTAACCGTGCTACTCAAGCCCAGCGTCAACCAGGTTCTGCTTTTAAACCAATAGTCTATTATGCCGCTTTTGCGACTGGTAAGTATACACCAGACTCTATAGTGCAAGATACACCAGTCCGTTATCGAGATGGTAGCGGTTGGTACACTCCGAAGAACTACGATAGTAGCTTTCAAGGAGCTATAAGTATAAGATCAGCCCTCGCCCAGTCTCGTAACATCCCAGTCATCAGGTTGGGTATGGCTATAGGCATGAATAAAGTTGTAGAAACTTCCCGTACATTGGGAATCATGAGTCCTATGGCTCCTGTAACTTCTTTGCCCTTGGGAGCTATAGGTATTACACCTCTAGAACTAGCTAGTGCTT
>PWQB01000217.1 GCA_003556955.1 Nostocaceae cyanobacterium CSSed10_463m | reverse complement strand
ATCTGTGATTAATCTGGCTTTGCGGAGAATGAAATTAAGTACTGTTTCCTGACGGGAAATAATATCGGCTCTACCTTTCATACCTGGTTGGAGATGACATTGATGATTTTCTCTCCCCACATAGGTGGTTTTGGGTGCTATGGTGGCTTCAAAAGCGACTGCCTGGGTGGCACCTTGAACACCTGACTCGGTGCTGTTATTTGCCATTGGGAGGGCATCTGGTGTGACATTTGTCACCGTTCCGTGGAGAGTCCCGTAGTTGGGATAGGGACAAGCTGAAACTTGCATCTGCACTTTTTGCCCTGGTTTGACATTGTTAATATCTTGAGGCTGGATAAATGCTCTGATTACCACTGGAGTATTGACGGGCGCAATTTGAGCAATAGGTTGACCAGGTTGTACTACCTGTCCAGGATTACGCAGATTTAATTGCAGTACTGTACCTGTGACTGGCGCTCGAATCACAGTCTGCTCTAGGTCAGTTTCTACCTGTTGTAGTTCTTTGCGCGATCGCATAGTTTGTTTTTCTAGTTCTAGACGCTGTTGTAGCAGGGTTTCTCGTTCTCTGTTCAAAGCGGCTAAGGTAGATTCACCACTGGCTTGTTCTTGTTTAATCCGTTCAGAGGCTATGGTTATAGCTGCATTATTCGGATTGATGCTATTTTGAGCTTTTTCTAATTTGATTTGAGCAATCTTCAATGCTTGTTCTTTTTCTGACATCAAGTCTTGAGCGTTGGCTTTTGCTTGTTCTAGCTTGGCTTGGGCTGATTTTACCTGCTGTTGTTTTTCTTCAAATAAATTGCGAGCAACTGCTCCTGATGCGACTACTGACTGTAATCTGTCCCGTTGCAATTTGGCTAAATTTAAAGCTTGTTCGGCTTCTTGTACAGTGGCGGTTAATAGATTATTCTGTTGTAGGCGATCGCGTTGGATTTTCGCTAAATTCCAAGTAGCTTCGGCTTCTGTCAAATTAGCCATAGTTGCCATTTGCTGGTCTTCATAGTTGCGCTGACTCGCACTGAGTTCTGCTTGTGCTGCAATCACAGTCCGGTTAAGCAAGGTTCTTTGAGCAGCAATCTGAGTAGCAATTTCAGCCATCTGAGCATTGTTTTGCAGCAGTTGTAATTGACTCTGTTCCAGACTATTTTCTAATTGGCTTTTTTGATTTTGGAGACGGGAATCATCAATGTAAGCAATGGGTTCTCCTTGTTTGACTACCTGATTTTCTTGCACATTTATTTTCTGCACTGTGCCAATAACGGCAGATTGGACAATTCCCAGTTCTCCTTCTGGTCGAATAGTTGCAGGAACTTTGACTGTGACATTGTATTTAAACACAGAGGTGAGACCAGCCGCAGCGATAAATGTAGTTAACAAAACTCCTACGCCGATGTTTGTCCATTTACTAATGCGGGGAAGAAACTCGTTAGGTTCAACTACACCGAGTTCTTCTGGTGTCGGTTCGTTAAACCGATTCCAAAAATTGTTGTCTTCTTGGGGAAAGGATCTCACGGTACTGTACCTTAGATTTGATTGGGATAATAAATTGCCGGCAAAGGTCCAAAAACTAATTCATTCTCAACTGCTGATAAACGCCCATAAAATTCATAGTTGTTAAATATTATTGGGTGAAAATGTTAAACCGTAGCATAAGATGCTAACAGTAACCAACCAGATGGTTTATGATGTTATATAATTAGGAATGGGGATAAAGAAAGGAGTGCATTATGTACAGCAATCACCTTTCTCATGTATCTAACGCGGATAACGCGTAGTCATAACAGAGGAGAAAGCTCAAACTCTCTCAAAGTCCTCACTTACGTTGAGCGAGTGATAATTATCTCCTCTCCCCCTTTTCTGGGAAAATTTAGTTAGTTGACGTTAAAAGCGACCGGAAAAAGTTGATATTCCGGCAAAATTAACTATTGAATTGATTCAGTGCTTCTAAGTTAGAAAGAGCAGGAAATTCTGTAGGTTCACTAGATAAAAAACTTGTGGCATTAGAATTGACATCAGCCAGTTGAGTATTTGATTCAGAAGAGTTTCCTTCTAAACTACTATTGCTTGATTGGTTTTGTGTTGCAGTTCCTTGAGAAAAATTGTTGTCTTTGAGTTGATAGTTAACACCACCAACCAGCAACTCCTGCTGTCTATCGCATAATTCTAACTTGGCAAACCAATCAGATGTGATGATTTGATGGGACATGATTGTTAGTCTCACTTACATCATTCTCAAACAAAAGATTCCAGAAACTGACTTGTGGATGCAGTTTATCCTGAGTATTCGGCTCAATAATCAAGTTTTGCAAATATTAATCACATAAGAAAGTTCTGGAATCCGTTCCCACAGAAATGTTGAGTAACCAGATAACTCAGTACTAGCTGGGGATAATAAACACAGCTACAGATCAACTTTGACTTTGACTATACCTGTGCAATCATCAATTATTCAAAAGCACAATTCCGGACTTGATATTAGCCGTTATTGCCGTTATTACCTGTGCCATTAAGAACTGGTGCTGCACCCAAAGCTTCAACTTCCGGAGTTTCTTCCGCACCAAATCCCATAAAGTTTTGTGCCGCAGTATTAATAGCTGTAACATCACCTGTAGAGTTGGCATTACTACCCTCTGGGCCAGAACTGACAGTTCCTTGTAAATTTGCGACTCTGTTAGCGAAATTACTCCCAGCTAGCTCAAAATCAACGCCGCCAGCTAAGAGTTCTTGTTGCTCATCGGATAACGCAACACACAATTCTGATATGATATGTTCTGTCATGATTGTTAGCCTCATTTACGTAATTTTTGAACAAAAGATTCCAGATCCTAACTTGTTGATGTCAGGCAATAAAATTCTGGAATTAAAGCCTACTTTCCACGCCTCAGAAACAGAAACCCAGAGTGCTTAATTAGTTCAGCGCCACCATATTTCCTGGAGTGACTCACCAGGGTGATCTCTGCAATAGTTCAGTTATTCGAGATCACAATTGCCATTTTTGGGTAGGGGAAGGAATACACAATTGCACTGCTGATTCCTCACCAATTAGTGGGTAAAACGCTTTTATGTGACAGATAAGCTTACCGGGTCAACTGTTTAGTCATCGTTACCGTTGAGAACTGGTGCAGAACCCAAGGCCTCAACTTCCGGAAGTTCATCTGCACCCAATGCCATCCAGTCTTGTGCAGCAGTATTAATAGCCGTAACATCACCTGTAGAGTTGGCATTACTACCATCTGGCCCAGCATTACTTGTTCCTTGTAAGTTGGCACGTCTT
>PWQB01000117.1 GCA_003556955.1 Nostocaceae cyanobacterium CSSed10_463m | reverse complement strand
TGAGGGCGGGTTTATTAAAATCATGGTTAACGTTAGGTCATATCTGAGAACCCGCCCCTACAATAATTTTTCCTCCCACACTCCCCACACTCCCCACACTCCCCACACTCCCCAGCAATTAAAAATACCCCGTTCATATCATGTTTGAACGAGGTAAGGATAGGAGTAAATCAACAAGGACTTATGAATCTACTTGTCCCTTTTGCGAGAAGAAGGGATTCTGGAGATCACTACAGGAAATCTAGTAGCAATCTTCAATTCATAGAGCATAATCAACAAGTCAATGCTCTTGAAGTGTAGTAAACCTCGGACAATTAAGCCCACAAGTCTTTTACAATCAATAATCTAACAAAGATATTCTGATAAATCTCGCCAATTTGGCGTTTTTTTTTATTTCTCGGCACAAAACGGGATAACATCACGTCAAGCAACCTACAACCTCAAAACCCGACAAAACCAGTCACCGGGCTTTGAGGACTAAATCAGGTGTGTAATATGAGTATATATAGGTGCTGTAACCCACAAACTCTACTGATGTAATTCCTGTGAGTTCAACGGAAAAATAAAAATGTCATTTGTCTACCCTTGGGGTGAAAATACCAAAAGCATTAATTTATACCACAGCTTATAAAGTAATTATTACCCAACAAACGGAAAATGTCTCCACTCGGTGTCGCTACCAGTCATTCAACGCATAACCTAGAAACAAGACAAGCACAACTGTGGCTATTATTGGTAGGAGTTAACAAATACCAAGATCAGAGACTAGCCTCGTTACGTTATTCAGCTGTTGATTGTCAGGGTTTAGCAGCAGCTTTAGCGGACGCAACTCAAGAATTTCCCCAAACCCAAGAAAGAGTTTACCACGATTTAAGTTCTGGGTTGCCCATCCTCTCCACTGTCAGGGCTAGTTTACATGAAATTAGCGCCAAGGCTCAACCCCAGGACACAATTTTATTTTATTTCTCCGGTCATGGAATGCTGGAAGCCAATTCCCAACAAGCATTTTTATGTCTCGCAGATACCCAAACAGACGATTTACCCAACACAGGTTTAGGTTTACAAGAAATTTTGCAGTTGTTAGCAAATAGTCAAGCGCAGACGCAGTTAATGTGGTTGGATGCTTGTCATAGTGGGGGTTTGACGTTTCGAGGTGTGAAAAGTGAGTTAAATACACCATATTTACCTAACCCCACATCTCAAATGGTGGAATTATTACACCAACAAGCCAAAAAAAGTAAAGGATTTTATGCTTTGCTTTCTTGTGATACAAATCAACAGTCTTGGGAATTTCCCGAATTGGGACATGGGGTATTTACATATTATTTAATTCGGGGTTTACGTGGTGAAGCTGCTGATACCCAAGGTGTGATTGATGCTGATGGACTTTATAAATATGTTTATCATCAAACTTGTCAATATATTGAGCAAACTAATCAGCAATTACGATTAATTAATCAGCAAAATAAAAGCAGAGGGGAAACTCATCTGTATTCGGAATATCCCCAGCAAACACCGAAGCGCATTGTGGAAGGTGTGGGACAAGTAATTTTGGGACTAAAACCGCCGATGGGGGAATCTTTTTCCCCCCGACAAGCTTTAGTCTTAGAAGGACTGGGAACGAATGAAACTACCTTGGCTGTAAGTAAATTATTACGGGGTATGGGTGGTTTTGAGTTAGAGTATTGGCCTCGTTCTCTGGAAGTTACTACCCAGAATTTGCACTCGACTATTCAAGCTTGTTTACAAACTACGGACTCATTACCGCCTAACTACCCCAAAGTTTTGGCGACGGTTTTATTATATTTACGGGGAAAAATTGGGGAAACAACTGCTGGTGAACCTGTTTTATGGTTAGGGGAAAATATCCGCCTCAGTCGTTCTTGGTTAAGACAACAACTCAAGCGTTCCACTTTTGCCCAACACATTATTATTTTAGACTGCCCAATGAGAGGAAATGATTATGCACCTCTGAAAGATTGGGTAGAAGATTTGCAATTAGGATTTGAGCAAGGACAATGTATAATTGCAGCAGCTTCACCCCTAGATGATCCCGAACAATTCGCCCAAGCTTTACTCTCAACTTTAGAAGCAGCACCAGCCCAGGATAGTCTCTCAGCAGCAGGTTGGATTACTCAGTTACAATTATTTTGTCACGATGAATTACCTCTACATATCTGGCTGTCTGGGACACAAGGGGTAATTGAAATTATCCCGGCGAAATCGGCAAATAAAGCTGTTGATACCAGGGAAGCTATTGATTTAGGAATTTGTCCTTATCGGGGATTACAATCTTTTGGGGAAAATGACGCTCAGTATTTTTACGGTAGAGAAGTTGTAGTTCAGCAATTAATTAATGACTTAACTCAAAGCTCATTTATTGCCGTGGTGGGTGCTTCTGGAAGTGGTAAATCTTCGGTGGTACAGGCGGGATTAATTGCCCAACTGCGACGAGGAAAAGTATTACCAGGTAGCGAAGATTGGTGGATGAGAAGCTTTCGTCCTGGTGCAAATCCTCTGCAAGCTTTATCACGCCGTTTAGTAGATAGCGGTACGGAAAAAGAAAAAGCTTACCAGCAGATGCAATTAGAAGGGATGTTGTATCAGGGGGTAGAAGGGTTTACTCATTGGGTGCGTAATCGCCCAGAAGCAATGGTAGTTTTGGTGGTAGATCAGTTTGAAGAATTATTTACCACCGCAACCAGTGAAGATAGACAGCGTTTTTTAGAAGTTGTTTTAGGGACGCTGGAATGTATACCAGAAAAGTTTAAATTAATCATTACTTTGCGGGCTGATTTTATTGCACCTTGTTTAGAAGTACCAACATTGGTGAAGTTGTTACAGCAGTCGAGTGTGCTGTTACCGCCCTGTTTGACTGAGGAAGAATATCGCCGGATTATGATTAACCCGGCGGAACAAGTTGGTTTAACTGTCGAGGCGGAATTGGTAGAGGTATTGATGCAGGAGTTAAACAAATCTCCTGGGGATTTACCACTATTAGAATTTGTGCTGGAACAGTTGTGGGAATACCGCGAAAATGGGGAAATTACTTTACAAGCATACCAACAGCATTTGGGGGGAATTAAGGGAGCGCTGGAAAGCAAAGCCCAAGCAGTTTATCACAGTTTAGATCCAGAGGCTCAAGAGTGCGCCCGGTGGATTTTTCTGTCGCTGACTCAGTTGGGTGAGGGTACGGAAGATACCAGGAGAAGGGTACTTAAGTCTGAGTTAATTGTTAAAAAGTATCCGGTGGCTTTGGTAGAAAGAACATTGCAAGTGTTAATTGC
>PWQB01000166.1 GCA_003556955.1 Nostocaceae cyanobacterium CSSed10_463m | reverse complement strand
TTTCATCGCCCCAGGGCCAAAATTAGGTGCTGGTTGGGCTGATTCTAATTCCAAAACAATTGGAGCGGCAGCTTTTTTGAGCTTATCCTTGATTTTCTCGTCAGTTCCCCGGAATTTGCCTTCAAATGTCATGAAGTACATTCTAAACATATAGAAAGCGGTAATCCCGGCAGTTAACCAGCCAATCAACCACAGCAAGGGGCTGGCTTCAAAAGCATTGCCAAGAATTTCATCTTTTGACCAAAAACCAGCAAAAGGTGGCACACCGGAAATGGCCAAGCAACCAATCAAGAAGGTAATCCCGGTGATGGGCATATACTTTCGCATTCCTCCCATCAAGCGCATATCCTGCGCTAAAGCGGGGTCATGACCCACGACACCTTCCATACCGTGAATTACAGAACCGGAACCTAAGAACAACATCGCCTTAAAGTAGGCGTGAGTCATCAGGTGGAATAATCCCGCACTGTATGAGCCTAAGCCCATCGCCATCACCATGTAGCCTAATTGGGAGATGGTGGAGTAAGCTAGACCCTTTTTGATGTCATTTTGGGTCATGGCAATACTCGCCCCTAAAAACGCCGTAAATGCCCCGGTAAAGGCAATGACGTTCATGGCGGCTGGGACGTGTTCAAATACGGGGTACATCCGGGCTATGAGAAATACACCGGCTGCAACCATTGTGGCGGCGTGAATCAGCGCTGAAATGGGGGTAGGGCCTTCCATTGCATCTGGTAGCCAGACGTGGAGAGGAAATTGGGCGGATTTAGCCACTGGCCCTAAGAACACCAAAATCGCCAAGAGAATGGCGAGGAAGTTGCTCACAGAACCTGTTTCTACCAGTTGCGCCAGGCGATCGCCCATCACACCAAAATCAAAGCTGCCTGTAGCCCAAAACAGTCCCAAGATGCCCAGGAGTAGACCAAAGTCACCTACCCGGTTAGTTACAAATGCCTTTTGACAAGCATCTGCTGCGGCCTTGCGATCGTACCAAAAGCCGACCAGCAAGTAAGAACACATCCCTACTAGTTCCCAGAAGATGTAAATCTGTACCAAGTTGGGACTAACCACTAGACCCAACATTGAGGAACCAAATAAGCTGAGATAGGCGTAAAACCTGACATATCCTGGGTCATGAGCCATATAGCCATCGGTGTAGATCATGACTAATAAGGCCACTGTCGTCACAATCACCAGCATAAGAGCTGTTAAGTGGTCGATAGTGTAGCCCATACTCAGGTGAAAATTGCCTGCTGCTGCCCATTCGAGGGTGCGGAGGTAAGGCGCGTGTCCTTGAATTTGACTCCACAGCAAGGCCAACGAGAAACTCATGGCTGTTCCCATCAAGGAGATGATGACTACAGCATTAAGTTGTCGCAGGCGGTTTGTCACCTGATTTAAAGAAATTAATCCTAGACCAACTAGCATTGCCCCTAAAAGCGGAAATACTGGAATTAGCCAGGCATATTCATAGATTACTTCCATCACTGATGCTTACTTTTAGAATTCTTGACTAAGGCGTAACTTTTAATAATTGTGACACACACCCTTGAGGATAAAATACCCCACTCAAAGCTTATTGGGTGGGGTAATTAAGCATGGTTTTAGATTTGTGGAATTGGGTACTAGGCAATAGGAACTGGTTAGTTGTGCTACTAATAACCAGTAACTAGGCCTTGCAAGCTGATTTAAGCCGAACGACATTCCAAGTCTGCTGTTGCCAGATGACTGTATGTTTTAGAACGGTTGTTGTAAGTGAGTTTAATTTCTTCTAAGGCCAGACGTAAATCTTCTTTGCCACGGAAACCTTCTAGGCGATGTCGAATCATGCCATTCTCAATCAACAGTAAAGTTGGTAATGACTTTAGGCGATAGGTGTTAGCCAGTTTAAAATTATCATCAGCGTTAACCCCTACTAACTTAATTTGCTCCCCACATTGAGCATGAAATTGCAACAACAAAGGGTGAATAATGCGACACAAGCCACACCAGGGGGCTTCAAAATTAACTAAAACAGGAATTGGAGATTGTAAAACTTCTTGAGTAAATGTCCGTTCACTAACCGACAACACCATGACGCCTCTAAGATTTATAAGGTTTTGATATTAAACTAGCTATCAGTAGCAGGGATGGGCAAACCAGTCATTTCCTACTTCAGCTTTAGGTAAACCATGAATTATGCAACTATTCCAGTGTTGATTTTCATTCTGACAAAAACACTAGTACAGCACGGCGTAAATAGAGCAACCATTCCCAGTCAATGAAAAATCTACATAATCGGCTGTTTGATTTTTGATTTTTGATTTTTGACTTCCGCCCTGCGGTGCTAGCACTACTCATACCGTGGCTGTTTCGGCTTTTCAACTCCTGATTACTGCTGCAAAATAAATTAGACTGCTTTGCCATCGGCTCTCCAGCAAAGGCATTTGACTAGCAACACCTGCTCTAAAATATCAAACTGACTGAGCGCACCCCCACTGACAGCTTATTTGAATTTATCCTACATTGATTTGGTAGCAGTTGATCAGCAGATATTTTCCCTAACTTCTATTTTCTTTTAATAGAGGGGATCATCTCAAACTACCATTGTATCCTACTAGTCGCTACAAGTAACAGGGGGTGCGCCCACGAAAGCAGAGCAATAAAAATTCCTACTCCTAAATAGGCAGGGCGGAGAAATTCCTGCCATTTGATAGATTGACGACCATCAAGAATTGCTTGGAAAGGAATAATCGATGTCCGTTGTTTGGCAATTTCAAAGGACTCACCATAGCGGGCAGCAAGTCGGCGATCGCCATGCCAAACTCCAAACAAGTGATGTAATATTAATCCCACGGAAGTAACCAAGGTAAAGCTAGTTCCTAACCAAAGGGTGTGAGCAAAACACCAGATTATTTGTCCTACCATCTGAGGATGACGGGTAATACGAATAATTCCTGTCTCAAATAGATAAACTTGGGGCTTTTGAATGGCGGCAATTTCTAGTAAATTGAAGGTGGCAGGATACAAAAATAAAAAGGAAATCGCTGATAATACCCAAACTACTTCTCTAACTCCCGGCACTGCTTGCACTTGCCAAAGTTGCCAGCCATCATAACGATGATTGAAAAAGTAAATAATTAAGATTACAGCTAACGGTAAACTAACTAATGCAAAGCAAATGCGATAAAGCCTTGCTCCTATGTGTTTTTCCGCCCAAGGACGCAGGGCTGCTCCCCCACTGTGAGCGATCGCGAAAACTAATTGTAACCCCAATATGACAAAATGACTGGGTGTAAACCCAGAATTTAGCATCGTATA
>PWQB01000246.1 GCA_003556955.1 Nostocaceae cyanobacterium CSSed10_463m | reverse complement strand
GCTCCCCATCCAGAGTTACTGGTTCTGCTGTGGTATCTTCCCAGGGTGTAGCAAAGACGCGAATTTTCTCTGAACGGGTAATTGTGATCCAGCGATCGCCTTCTGTGACATAACCGATTTCAGCCATATAATCGCGATCGCACTCAGGAATTGGAATATGAAGTTCTATTGCGGAATTGATTTCATACTCAGCAACAAACTCTGGAGTTTGATAACTCAAGTCTAAATCTGTGACATTATAGAACCGCAGTGCTAATTGAGTAATCCCATTATTGGCTAATGCTTGTTGACAAATTTCACTGATGTACCAACTTGCATAAGCCCATTCAGCATTGCGGGGCTTGAGGTCAAGGCTTCGCTCCCCATCTAAATCAAATTCGGGGTATTCTGTAGTGATGGGCGCTTGAGCTTCAGAGGGGAGATTTCCTGAATTGCCAGATGAAGCTCCCATAATTGTTTCTTCAAAGGTCGCACTATCTGCAAAAATATCTATCTCATCTGAAAAATTATTAATGGGTTCAGCTGCATCAGCAACTTCATTTAATATATCTTCCGTAATATCTAGGTCTGAGGAATGTGAATTTATTACCTTCTCTGATATTTTTTCATCTGCTGGAGGTAAGATAGTTTCATCACAATTACTGAACACCATTGTATCATCATCTTCTTCTACATAAGACACAACACCGTCTTTTGTAGCCGGATTGCCAGACAAATCCGTAGTTTCAGTAGAGAAAATATCCTCATTTAAATCTAAATCTGCTTGTACCTGGGGCTGTTGTGGTATTTCCGCTCCCAAGTCTTGAATCTCCGTGTTTTCGTCATCAAATACCACTTCTGGAAGCTGTGATTCTTCCGCAATTACTGGAGATATATCTGGTATTTGAGGGTATGGAGTATTGACCACAGCTGCTGGCGCTTCCATATCCCACGGGGAATCATGATTATCGCCAGACTCTGTTCCCGTAGGATTACGTCCATTATTAGTTTCAAAAGATGCTTGATTGTCAACTTGTTCACCCATTGCTGCTCCTACTGTTAAAGCTGCATCATTGGAAGGTATTTCGGCTAAAGGTTCACTTATAGAAGGTTCAATAATTGTATCATTTATTGCTACTTCTTTTGCTTCAGATTCCTGAAGATTTGTATCTGGCTGGTTATTTTTAGCCTCGGTTGCCCAAATGCGTGAGCGGACAAGCCATATTAGTAAGAGAACTATGATAGATATAGGTAACAACAGCCACCATAGAGGTATGTCCTCAACAGTAGTGTCTGGAGATTGCTGTGGTTCTGATACAGTATCAGGATTGGCGGTAGCTGCTGTTTCTACTTCCCCCTGAGCGATCGCGGCGCTGGTTCTAGCTGCTTCTATAGCTTGTTGTCCTGGTGCTGCGAGGGTAAAACCGAGGAAATTGGCTACATTAGGGTTAGGATTCTGCCTGTAAGCATAAACTAAAGGCTGGGAATAGGGATAATTAGGATTATCTGGCAAAATATCATTAATGGGAATCACACGCACATTGGGCAGTTGTGATACATGATGAGCCATTGCATAGCTAATGCCGTCATTGCCTAGTTGTTGGACAATTTCAGCAGTGTTATCCTCATCTATTTGAATAGCATTAGAACCTGTGGCAAATTCAGCCCCGATAAAAGCTGGATAAGTGCGAAATGTATTGCGGGTTTCACTGGTTTCAGGGCGATCTATGAATCGAATCGCAGCTTCAGGCCCCCCCAATTCTGACCAATTGGTAATATTTCCCCGGAAGATATCAGCGAATTGCTGATCAGTCAAACTTCCCACGAAAGGGTTGTCTGCACTAACTATGATGGCAATATTTTCCCTTTGAATCAGTACTTGTGCTAGACCTTGGGCTTGTTCGTCTGGAGTCAAACCACGAGCGATCGCAACTAGATCAACATTACCATCTATTAAAGCTGATCTAGCCACATCAGCACCATTGCTGGCAACCTCTACATTCGTACCAGGAAACTCTTGCTCAAAACTTTGTTTTAAACTTTGGTTGATTGCAGCCAAACTCATAGAACCATCAATCCGCACTGTAGTCCCATCTTCCACAGTTTCTGGTAGTGGAAAAAAGTCAGCGTCAGTGGCAGATTGTGCCAGCACTGGTGTCGGCACGAACAAATGTACTGCCATAGGGGTAGTAGCTAAGGACAGTAATAATGCCAGACTGACTATCGCACTATCTTTTTTTTCTTGTTGCCACATAATGCTCTTTATCTAGGTACAGAAAGCCGGATGGTCTTAATTTTATCTTTTAATGCAAGAGGAGACGCGCTAATTATACATCTGGTGTCAAATTTCTTCTAACTTTCTTTCTGTTAACCAAGGCTTGGCGAGTCTGAAAACGTCATAAAAATTAACTATTTATGCCGAAATTACCTCTATTAGCAGTTGACAAAACACTTAAATCAAACAATAATCATTATCATTCTCTATCTGAATAACAACCCTTTGTATCTAATCTTTCCGGCAACGAAACTTTTTTGTACAAATTTACACTTTTATAGTATTATGACTGAACCCAAAAAGTCAGTTCTAATGGCAAGCATCCATTAGACGTAACAGGTAACTCCTGTATTACGGGGGAAAGTTCGGTGTAAATCCGGCGCTGTCCCGCAGCTGTAATGAGACACAAACAATGATTGTCTCTGAGTCAGAACGCCCACTGACGTAACTAACTTCCAAGCAAACACCTATCTGCGAGGCACAGATAATGCATAGAACAAAAAAAAATTGGTCAGCACAGGTATTTATTAAAACTGAATTAAAGTGTAACGCAATACACCAAAGCGCATTTTTTTACTGAGTTAAGGTATTTTCCTTAACTGTAAATTTTGTGCTGCTGAATTTGGATATGCAGAACTCACGCAGAAGCGCAAACAAGAGTTTACACAGCACATTGCAAGTAAATGAAATCCGCATCTTATAGCAGTTTTCATGTATTTGAATCACATCTGTCGTAGGGGCGCAAGGCCTTGCGCCCCTACCGTGTGGTCTATTTACATGAAAATCGCTGTAAACATTGTAAATTTGGCGTTGCTGAATTAAAGTATGAAATTCCAAAATCACCTTAATTTTCTTTCTACCTTTGCGCCTTTGCGCCTTTGCGCGAACCTAATTCATATTTGAAATCAGCAACGCCATAAATTTTGTGGGTTAGTAATCCTGCGCCCTTGTGTAACTCATTCAGAACAAACGTGCTGTATGTCAAGTCGCTTCGCTCCAATTCAAAATTCAAAATTATTAATTCAAAATTAAAGACAATTAGTGGG
>PWQB01000162.1 GCA_003556955.1 Nostocaceae cyanobacterium CSSed10_463m | reverse complement strand
TTCTCCCCCCTGCTCCCTGCTCCCTGCTCCCCTGCCTCTTTCCCCCCACTTCCTAATGTCTCGTTCTGGATACACTCTCCCGGTTTTTGCCTGTGCTTCGGCTATTGCGGCGTTACACTGGTTACGCCATCGTCAACCTGTAACATCTGTGTCGGTGGATTTGATTTCACCAGCGCAATTAGCAGAAATACCCATTGAACAGGTAGCAGGACTATCTGAAAATATGGCTTTGGCTATTACTCGCAGTGAACCCGGTGATAATCTCGATTTAACTAGAAATACTCCAATTTGGGCGTTGGTGGAATGGAGAACCGGAGCAGGGGAAGGTGTAATTATTCAAGGTGGGGAAGGTATTGGTATACAGCTAAATGCTGGTAATCAGCCGGCGATTTATGGTTATGCTCAAAGGCTGTTACAAGAAAACCTCAGCCGAATGTTAGCACCTGAAGAGAAAATCACGGTGAGTATTATTCTACCTGAAGGGCGATCGCTTGCTGTTCGTACTTCTAATTCTGCCTTTGGTGTGGTGGAAGGACTTTCGCTATTGGGGACAACTGGTATTTCTCAACCTTTAAGTACACCAGATCAATTAGCCACTTTTCGCAGCGAATTACAAGATAAAGCCAGTCGGTTTGAAACTTTGGTGTTTTGTATTGGCGAAAATGGTTTAGATTTGGCGCGTAAACTCGGTATTAATCCCGAACAACTGCTAAAAACAGCTAACTGGCTAGGGCCACTGTTAGTAGAGGCTGATGTTTTGGGTGTTAAAGAAATCTTATTATTTGGCTATCACGGGAAGCTGATGAAATTAGCCGGGGGAATTTTTCACACCCATCATCACTTGGCTGATGGCCGTCGGGAAATTTTAGCCGCCCATTGCGCCCTCGTGGGTTTAAAATCAGAAGACATAGACACTGTATTTCATAGTCCTACAGCTGAAGCGGCATTAAAATACTTAAAATCTTTAGATGCTGATACAGGTAGTGATTGGGTAAATCAAGTTTATAGTGCGATCGCTCAAGCTATTGATACGCGTTCTTTAGAATACATTCAAAGCCATAGCAGTAGAGGTCAAGATACCACAGTCTGCGGCTCGATTCTCTTTGATCGCGATCGCCAAATTATCGTTAAGAGCAAAATCGGTGGTATCTTAATGGAAAAATTGTGTTAATTTATTATGAATAATCATAAATAATCCGAATACATATTTTTTCCATAGTCATTCTCAGTTAAATCATTCTTTTTAATACCATGCCATAAGCATAGGCTAGCAAGCGCGTTCAACCTCGCGTTTGTGGGCTATCCACTCAACCAACCATTTACCAGCTAAACCAGGCGATAAGTGGGATCTAGTTTAGACCACAGAACGAACATCTACCTTACATCTACAACTCCCCCCATCATGAATACAGCGGTGACTCTACAAACCGAACAAGCGCCTCAAATGGAAGATTTGGGGCGGCTAGATCGTCAAATTATTGTAATTCTAGACTTCGGCTCGCAATATTCCGAACTAATTGCGCGTCGGATACGAGAAACTCAAGTATACTCTGAAGTTCTCTCTTATCGCACGACACCGGAACAGTTACGAAAACTAAATCCCAAGGGCATCATTCTCTCTGGTGGTCCGAGTTCAGTTTATGATGATCACGCTCCCCATTGTGATCCAGAAATCTGGAATTTAGGCATTCCCATCCTGGGTGTTTGCTATGGAATGCAGTTGATGGTGAAGCAACTTGATGGGGAAGTTGCCAAAGCTGATCGCGGTGAGTATGGCAAAGCATCATTATATATAGATGACCCCACCGACTTATTAACTAATGTCGAAGAAGGGACTACCATGTGGATGAGTCACGGAGATTCAGTCACCAAAATGCCACCAGGGTTTGAATTGTTAGCCCATACAGATAATACACCCTGTGCGGCGATCGCTGACCACGACAAGAAACTATATGGTGTCCAGTTCCATCCTGAAGTAGTACATTCTCTCGGTGGTTTACCATTAATTCGCAACTTTGTTTATCATATCTGCGATTGTGAACCCACCTGGACAACAGAGGCATTTGTTGAAGAAGCAATTCGGGAAATTCGCGCCAGAGTTGGTGAAAAGCGGGTACTATTAGCGTTATCTGGGGGTGTGGATTCATCTACCCTGGCGTTTTTGTTGTATAAAGCCATTGGGGAGCAATTAACCTGTGTGTTTATTGACCAAGGCTTTATGCGGAAATTAGAGCCAGAAAGGTTATTGAAACTATTTAAAGAACAGTTTCATATTCCTGTAGAATATGTCATGGCACGCGATCGCTTCTTATCCATGATAGAGGGTATCACAGACCCCGAAGAAAAACGCCGTCGCATCGGACATGAATTTATCCAAGTATTTGAAGAAACATCCAAACGCCTGGGACACTTTGACTATTTAGCCCAAGGTACACTGTATCCCGATGTCATCGAGTCTGCTGATACCAACGTAGACCCCCAAACCGGCGAACGGGTAGCAGTAAAAATTAAGAGTCATCATAACGTTGGTGGTTTACCGAAAGACCTGCGGTTTAAACTTGTAGAACCATTGCGGAAACTCTTTAAAGATGAAGTCCGTAAAGTGGGGCGTTCCATTGGTTTACCAGAAGAAATTGTTCAACGCCAACCCTTCCCCGGCCCTGGTTTAGCAATTCGTATTTTAGGCGAAGTCACCCCCGAACGATTGAATATTCTCCGTGATGCTGATTTAATTGTTCGCCAAGAAATTAACAAACGTGGTTTATATCACGATGTTTGGCAAGCCTTCGCCGTATTATTGCCGATTCGCAGTGTTGGCGTAATGGGTGACAAACGTACTTATGCTTACCCCATTGTCCTCCGCATAGTCACCAGTGAAGATGGTATGACTGCTGACTGGGCGCGCATACCTTACGATGTTTTAGAAGACATTTCTAACCGCATCGTCAACGAGGTGAAAGGTGTTAACCGTGTGGTTTACGATATTACTTCCAAGCCACCTGGAACCATAGAATGGGAATAATTCTCGGTTAATTTAATCAACCACAGATGGACACAGATGAACACAGATTCTTCTGTGTCCATTTTTTATGTTCTTCTCAAATTTTTGCCCTTCCCTAAAAATCACAGTAGTGGACTGACAAGCTTAAAATGTTACATTATATTTCTCTTGTGGAACAGGCATCTTGCCTGTTCTGGGCGGGCTAGAAGCCCACCCCACAATAGTTTTGTCTATTGCACTTACATTTATTAAATAAAAATTAATTGCTTTTTCCCAAAGATATCGCCTCTGAACCACTGACTACTA
>PWQB01000208.1 GCA_003556955.1 Nostocaceae cyanobacterium CSSed10_463m | reverse complement strand
TGGTTGGCTAAGTCTGCATAAATTTTATCCAGGTGTATTAGAAAAAATTCAACTCACCATTGCTGCTAATGAAACAAAATTATACATTGTTACCACCAAAGAAGGGCGTTTTGTGCAGCAATTGTTACAGCAAGAAGGCGTGAATTTACCACCAACAGCGATTTTTGGTAAAGAAGTTAAACGTCCTAAATACGAGATTCTGCGAGAATTAATTCATCAGGCTGAGAAAACGCCGGTTAATGTGTGGTTTGTAGAAGACAGAATTAAGACATTGCAGTTAGTTCAACAGCAGACAGATTTGGCAAATGTCAAACTGTTTTTGGCAGACTGGGGCTATAATACCCACACAGAAAGAAAAGCCGCCCAAGATGATCCGCTAATTCAGGTATTAAATTTACCTCAGTTTACTAAAGATTTTGCTGGATGGCTGTAAACTAAACATTTTTTATGCTTGATTTAACAAAATTGGCGCGACAAATGCAGGGTTTAAGTCAGCATCTTACCTTAGAAGCTACCGCCAGTCGCCAGCGTTTAGAATTAGCGCAACAACATCTGCAAAAAGCTTATGAGTGTCAAGAAGATTTAATTGATACTCAGGAAAAATGGCGCGATCGCATTATATTTCCCAATGCTACACCAATTGAGCCACTAGAAACCTGTATTGATATCCCTGTACCGCCGAAAGTGCATACAGTCATCTCTACCGACGGTTCTCAAATTGCGCCCAATCATCATGAAATTGCCTATTGCTATCTGTTGAATATTGGCAGAGTCGTTTTACACTACGGACAAAATCGCCAACCATTACTGGATAGTTTACCAGAAGTATTCTATCGCCCAGAAGATTTATATGTGTCTCGGCAATGGGGAATTAAAACTGAGGAATGGATGGGTTATCGCCGCACTGCTTCCGAAACCACAGTTTTGGCAGAACTAGCTTGTGCATCGAAAGGGGAAGCACCAGCTTTAGCAATGGTTGACGGTTCCTTAATTTACTGGTTTTTGGAACAGCTACCAATGGATGCACGCGATCGCATCTTACCCCCAATTCTGGAAGCATGGCAACAGTTAAATGCAGCCAAAATTCCGATTATGGGCTATCTCAGCGCCTCTCGCAATATCGACTGTACCAACTTCTTAAGGTTGTTAGCTTGTCCCCATCCAGTTCCCGATTGTAAAAGTTATTGTCCAGACCAATTAGACCAAGCACCTTGTAAGATTTTTGACAGCTTAAGAGATACTACTCTCTGGGGAACCAAACTGCAACCAGGACAAAGGGGACCCCTGTGGCGCAGTAATAACCGGATTTTAGAACTCTACGAACAGCAAATCATTTATTTTTGCCATGTCCATGTAGGTAGTGAAATTGCCCGGATAGAAGTTCCGGCATGGGTAGCCCAGAATACAGATATGTTTAACCAAGCACTGGGATTAATGCTGGCGCAGGTGCAGAAAGGCTATGGCTATCCTGTGGCTATAGCAGAAGCGCACAATCAAGCTGTAGTACGAGGTGGGGATAGAACTCGCTTCTTCGCCCTGTTAGAAAGACAAATGATTAAAGCCGGTTTGCGAAATGTGGGAACTTCCTACAAAGAAGCCAGAAAACGCGGCAGCATAGCTTAAATCAGTTATCAGTTATCAGTTATCAGTTATCAAGGCGTATGGTGATGGATTTAGACTCGTCACTTTAGTAATTTTGTCAGGGCGGGTTTACCAATATCTCCGTTAATTACGAATCATATCTATAAACCCGCCCCTACTCGTTGAAACAATAGTCTCATTATCTTGGCTCCCGGAGATTGTCAACAGTAATAACACTCACAAGGCACAAGCCAATCTATAATTGATTAATGACCATTGATCCATTTGCGCCACTTTTAGGGCAGTCACAAGCCATAGAATTACTGACACAGGCGGTCAAACAAAACCGAGTCGCCCCAGCTTATTTATTTGTAGGCACAGATGGTGTGGGCAAAACTTTAGCCGCACGGTGTTTTGTAGAATTGTTATTTTCTGCCCAAACGCGGAATATCGATTCTTTACAAAGTCGTTTGCGTCAAGGTAATCATCCTGATTTGTTTTGGGTACAACCGACCTACCAACATGAGGGAAAACGCCTCACAGTCGCAGAAGCAGCTGAGAAAAAACTCAAGCGCAAAGCACCACCTGTCATTAGACTAGAACAAATTCGGGAAATTACAGAATTTCTCGGCCGTCCCCCCTTAGAAGCATCGAGAAATGTGGTAGTGCTGGAGTCAGCCCAAACAATGGCAGAATCAGCAGCTAATGCTTTGCTGAAAACTTTGGAAGAACCAGGACAGGCGACGTTGATTTTGATTGCACCATCTCCGGAGTCGGTTTTGACCACATTAGTGTCACGCTGTCAACGCATTCCTTTTTATCGCTTGGATACAAAAACTTTAACTCAGGTACTCACCCAAACCGGACATGAGGAAATTTTGCAGCATCCGGCAGTGTTGAGTATAGCAGCTGGTAGTCCAGGCAGTGCGATCGCATCTTATGAGCAATTACAAACCATTCCAGAGACTTTACTCCAAAATCTCATTAAAGTGCCTTCATCTTACCGCCACGCCTTAGAATTAGCCAAGACCATTGCTCAAGACCTAGATACAGAAGCACAACTATGGTTAGTCGATTATCTCCAACAATCCTACTGGCAACAGTGGCATCAACCAGAAATTATTAAAAAGCTAGAACAAGCTCGGAAATCCTTACTGTGCTACGCCCAACCGCGCTTAGTTTGGGAATGTACATTTATCGCCCTGTTGATGCATCTGAGTTTATAAGTCGCTTAAACTTAAAAAACGTAATATCCAGATCCCCGACTTCTTTGAGAAGTCGGGGATCTATATATAGTATCAGGACTTGAGTTCTGCTTTCGGGACTGTACTTTGTAAGGCGGCTTCTCGTAGAGTAGAGGCCTTCTCATCGGGTACGTAGTGAAACAAAGTACATCTGTCTGAAATTTAGGAAAAATTTCACTCAACCACTGATGCAGAAGCCCCTTCATTTGATTGAGGTAAGCTGGGCAACTCTAAACAATATCCCGCACCATATACTGTTTTGATATAGCGAGGGTGGCGGGGGTCTGGTTCGAGTTTAGTTCTCAAGTGGCGGATATGCACTCGAATAGTTTCAATATCATCATCTGGATCATAGCCCCAAACTTCCCGCAGGATTTCGCTGGGGGAAACGGTCTGACCGTGACGTTGTAGTAAACAATGCAGTAGCTCAAATTCCAGATGAGTCAATTTTACCGTTTCATTAAACCATATCGCCTCAAATCGTTC
>PWQB01000710.1 GCA_003556955.1 Nostocaceae cyanobacterium CSSed10_463m | reverse complement strand
GTTTAGTAATATCCTCGTTCATGTTGAATGATATCTGTAAACCCGCCCTCTAATGGGGATTGGGCAAAAGATTATAACTTCCTAATAACTGATGACTAATTATTTAGTGCAGGAACAATCTACTTTTAGGCTAAAATTTCCATTTGTTCGGGAACGTCAGGGGAGTTATCAAACTCGTCAGCCATTACCAGGATGTCCAATTTTGCCTGCATCTCTGCAATTACGGACATATCAGCGACAGGCTATTACTAGCTGGTTTGCCAACAATGGTAGAGGAACGCTGAAAATGGCTACTGGTAGTGGTAAAACTATTACAGCCTTAGCGATCGCCTGTGAATTATACCAGCAAATTAACTTACAAGTGTTATTAGTCGTCTGTCCTTATCGTCATCTTGTCACCCAATGGGCGCGAGAATGTGAAAAGTTTAATTTACAGCCTATTTTAGCTTTTGAAAATTTACGCACTTGGCAAAGTCAACTGTCTACCCAACTGTATAATCTGCGTTCCGGTTCGCAAAACTTTGTCACGGTAATTACTACCAATTCCACATTAATTGGTGATGGTTTTCAGTCTCAACTGAAGTATTTTCCCCCCAAAACTTTAATTATTGGTGATGAGGCGCATAATTTAGGCGCACCAAAGTTAGAAGAAAATTTACCTCGTCGGGTGGGGTTACGACTGGCTTTATCCGCGACACCAGAAAGGTATTTTGATGATTATGGGACGCAATCGTTATTTGATTACTTTGGTTCAGTGCTGCAACCAGAGTTTAACTTAAAGGATGCGATCGCTCAAGGGGCGTTAGTACATTATTTGTATTATCCCATACTTGTAGAACTGACTGAGGCGGAAAGTCTTGCTTATTTAAAGTTAACTAAAAAAATCGGGCGCGCACTACTATATAGAGAACGAGAAAATAGCCAAGGGGGAAACTTTGAAGACAACGAAGACTTAAAACCATTATTAATGCAACGCGCCAGATTAATTGGCACAGCAGAAAATAAACTAACCGCTTTGCGAGAATTAATGGAGACTCGGCGAGAAAGTACCCACACACTATTTTATTGTAGCGATGGTTCCCAAGAAACCGGACAGCGTTCATCCTTGCGACAACTCAAAGCCGTAGCCAAAATTCTCGGTGTAGACTTAGGATATAGAGTCAGCACATACACAGCCCACACTTCCCTCAAAGAACGGGAAACCTTACGCTGTCAATTTGAAAGTGGAGAATTACAGGGTTTAGTCGCAATACGCTGCTTAGACGAAGGCGTTGATATACCAGCCATTCAAACAGCCGTCATCTTATCAAGTTCTGGAAACCCGCGCCAATTCATACAGCGCCGGGGGAGAGTATTACGTCCTCACATTGGTAAAGAACGCGCCACCATATTCGATATGATAGTCCTACCACCAGACCTAGATAGAGAAACCATAGAAATAGAACGCAACCTCTTAAAAAAAGAACTACGCCGCTTCGTAGAATTTGCCGACTTAGCCGATAACGCCGGCGAAGCTCGAATGAAACTACTAAACTTACAAAAACGTTACGGATTATTAGATATTTGATATGAGACTTGCAAAAAACCTCCAACTCTCATAACTCTGTGTCCTCTGCGCCTCTGCGGTTCGTTCCTCTTCAAACCCAGATAAAAAAAACAACCTGAAAAAATTTTTTTTAAATTTGTAATAAATAGCAGAAAGTGTGGGAGAATAATATTAAGGTTGATGATAATGGAGTGTGGCTTGCGCTAAAAATTTAGCTTACATCCCATTATAATGTAAATCCATCTTTAATCTACCACACCCAAAACGGAAAATCAAGCTTTCTTTTTTTTCGGCAATAAATTGCAAAAATTCCCGCAATACCTAAAACCGAGAGTAATAGTAGCTTTACTGATGTAAATGCAGGACTTATAGCAGCTAAAATATAAAGAAAACCTATTGAAAAGCCGCCAAATGCTCCCAGACACAAATATTGAAGATGTGCAGGAACCAATTTCCAGTGCGTCGCCAGAAGTGCGACAGATTATTGAGCGAGTTTGGAAATTGGAAAAAGGCAGACTAGATAAAAAAATCAATAGCCATATTAACGAAGAGATATTAGATATTGTTAAGGAAGAAGTTCAATGAAGCTGACTTCAATTAAGCTGTGCAACTTTCGCTCCTTTTATGGTACAACCCCAGAAATACTCCTCGCGGTAGGTGATACCCTGAACACCACAATTATTCATGGTAATAACGGTTCTGGAAAAACCAGTTTACTCAATGCCTTCACTTGGGTATTATATGAAAAATTTAGTGCAGCTTTCGCCTCCGCCGAACAGTTAGTTAATAAACGTTCCATTGCTGAAGCCCAAAAAGGTCAAGCTGTAGGATGTTGGGTAGAAGTTGGCTGGGAACACGAAGGTAAACGCTATAAAGTTAACCGTTCCTGTCGGGTTTATAAAAATGACAGCGACTTTGAAGCTGGTAAAACAGAATTACGGATGTGGGTAGGTGAAGACGACGGTAGCTGGTACATACCACAACAACAACCAGACGATATTATTAATCAAATTTTACCTGCAAGTTTACATCAATATTTTTTCTTTGACGGTGAACGCATAGAAGAAATCGTGCGTTCTGATAAAAAAGCGGAAATTGCGGAAGCGACTAAGATTTTCTTGGGTGTAGAAGTAATTAACCGTTCTATCCGACATTTAGGAGAAGCGAAAAAGAGTTTAGAGAATGAGTTGAAAGTCATTGGTAATGCAGAAACGAAGAAACTGCTAAAACAGCAAGAACAGATAGAAAAAGAAAGTGAACGCCTCACCAACCGCCAAACAGAAATTAAACAAGAGTTAGAATATCAGCAAACCTTTAAAAAAGAGACAAGTAACCGTTTATTGGAACTTGTGAAAGCTAAAGAAATAGAAGACAGGTGGCAAAATTTAGAATTGCAGAAAGCCGAAAACCAGGAAGCATTCAAGAAAAATAAAGAAGCCCTGAAAAAAATCATTTCCTCACGGGGTTATACAGTATTGCTGGGGGAGAAGACATCACAATTTCGCCAAATCATTGATGATTTAAAACAGCGAGGTGAGTTAACCTCTGGAATTTCACGGGAATTTGTCAATGAATTATTAAAATCCCATCGCTGTATTTGTGGTGCAGACTTAAGCGCAGGTACTGATAATCATGAAAATGTCCGAACTTGGCTAGATAAAGCTGGTTCTTCAGCAGTGGAAGAAACCGCTATTCGCATGGGTGTACAAGTAGATGAAATTGATAAACAAGCTGCGGCTTTTTGGGAAGAAGTTGATAGAGAACAAGC
>PWQB01000422.1 GCA_003556955.1 Nostocaceae cyanobacterium CSSed10_463m | reverse complement strand
TTTGCTTTCAGACAGCAGAATTATGAGGCTTTCGCAGGTGATTTGCGTCTGTGGATAACGCAAAAGCGTATTTATACTTATCCTGATGTGATGATTTTGGCGGATGAACCGGAATTTTTCAATAATCGTCGGGATATAATTGTCAATCCACAGGTGATTATTGAGGTTTTATCAAAATCAACTAAAGGCCATGACCGTGAGAATAAATTTGAGGCTTATCGAACTATTTCTACGTTTCAAGAATATTTACTAATTGACCAAACTCGGATTCGTGTAGAGCAATTTTCTAAGACTGGGAAAAAGCAATGGTCGCTGCGTGAGTATGATGAGGAAGATCAGGCGATCGCACTCAATACTATACCCTTTGAGATTTCCCTACAAGATTTATACAACAAAGTTACATTTGAGCCTGTGGAGTCGAATGTTGACGAATGCAGTTAAAGCAGGCGCTTGTTTTGCTAGAGTGAAAAGTATCATAACTACTTGCACTCATACCAATCATTACCTCTTTGTTGTTTTTGGCTAAAAAAATCATGTTAAAGAGCGTAAAAATAGAGAATTTTCGATGTTTCAAATCTTTCGAGCTTCAGCAGTTAGGTAGAATTAATCTGCTCGTGGGTGAAAATAAGAGTGGTAAAACATCTATATTAGAAGCTATTCAGCTTTTATGCTCACGGACTAATCTTGAGCCACTCGGTGAAATAATGATAAACCGAGGTGAATATTTTTGGAGTGATCATATCAGGGAAGAACGTGAACTTGATATCTCCCATTTATTTTATAATCATGAATTTCAGGTAAATAATAAATTTTCAATTACAGTAATTAACGATGATGTTAAAGAGAATTTTTCTATAACTATAGGTGAATTGGAATCACATATTCGTTCTGATTTAAATGATTATGATTTGGATGAAAAAGTAAAAAAAGATATTTTTGACATATTGTCAACTCGCCTCGAGACAAGCATAAAAATAAACTTCCAACTTGTTTGGCAACGAGAAGAACAAAAAGAATTTTTGAATTTACCTTTGACAGATAATAATTGTCTAGATATAAAATTTGTTAGCCGTTATAGTCAGAATAAAAAAAATAATGCCCCTAGAATTATATTTATTAATTCTTCTTCCCTAAATACTGCAAAAATCACACAATTATTTAACGAGGTAGTGTTAAATCCTGAAGAAGAATTAGTCACAGAAGCACTGAGAATTATTGATAAAAAAATTGAACGTATTGCTACAGCAAATGTCCAAAAAGCTAGTCAAATGATGAAATCACGTTCTGCTGAATCACATACTGGTTTTTTTGTACGTCTTGCTGATAGTAAACAGCGTGTACCAATTGGTAGTATGGGGGATGGTATTTGGCGCATATTAGGAATTATACTAGCTACTGTGTGCGCTAAAGATGGATATTTATTTATAGATGAAATCGATACAGGACTCCATTTTACTACCATGTCCGATATGTGGAAAATGATTTGGCAAACATCCAAAAAATTAAATGTACAAGTTTTTGCCACTACACATAATAGTGATTGTTGGCAAAGTTTAGCCGATATTGCAGAACAAGAAGATGCAATTGAGGATGGAATTAGAATTCATAGAATTGAAAAAGGCAAAGAAAGAAGTGTAGTTTTTACTGAACCTCAAATTGTCATTGCTGCTGAAAGAGAACTTGAGGTACGTTAAGCAATGGCAAAAAGCGATAACTCCAAAAAATTGTTAGTTGAAGGTAAAGATGATTTACGAGTCATAAGCTGTTACGCAAGATGCAACGGTACAGGGATTTATAACTTGGTTCAAGAATTTGTACGATTTATAGATGATATTTAGAATAAGCGATGGGCAAAGCCCCGCCTCCGGCGATAGCGTAAAGCCCTGAAGGGCATAGCTGCGCTTACCGCGGAGCGTGTGCTTTGCACTCAGCGCTGCAAGCAGATCGCACAAGCATCCCATTTATATATTAAAAATGATAAAAAAGGGGTAAACGTTGATATACCACTAATGAGTAGCACCAAAATTCACTTAGTTGTTGGCATTCATAACGTTACCCTCACCGTGTTTTATACTGAAAAAGATGATTCCTGGCAGTTCCGTTTGCTTAGTCCAGGTGGTGCGGTGTTTGGTGAGCGCAAGCTTTACTACTCGCCCGAAGCCGCCGAAAAAGCAGCGCGAGAGTGGATGAGAGAAGGTAATTGAAGGCGCAAAATCAATTTCCTGTCTCAGCAAGTCCTTCTAAATGAAAGGCCAGATTCTTCAGCGCCATCTCAATTTCAGAACTGTAAGGAATACTGCGCCATCTTGGGGTGGTTGCATTATCCATTGCCGTTGTTTCCAGGTATTCAGCAACCACCATGAGTTTTTCGGGATCTGTTGTGGCTGTAGCCAAATTTTCTAAAAATTCTTGAGATGTCATGGATTTTCCACAAATAGGTAACAGGATGAAAATTTCATTACTGCTACGAGAATAACTACTGCATCATCATCAGTCTGTTCATCTAGCACCCCCAGGAGACTGCCGCCATAGCAACAAAAGACTTCGCTTATGTGCCAATAAAGTTGAGAAACACTAACGGCAATTATTTAGTCATACACCATGAGCGAGTTGAAGATAATTCGCAAATAAAAAACGGTATACGTTTATGCTTATATACAAACTAAGTCGTAAGACATCGCTGCATTTACTGCTAACAATTAATCTCAGTGCAATTTTTCTGTTACCAGTCTTACCCTCACTAGCAAAAATAGCCCCAGTCCCATCTCCTTCTGAAGCGCCTTTGGAACTTGCTTTATTAACCCAGCCTAATGGTACAGTAATGACAGCCAATACCATTAACCCAGAAGGATTAACTACACCTAGTTTATGGTGGGCAAAAGAAAATTCTGAAAATAAGCTGTTAGATAATTGGATAGCATATCCAGCCAACGAACAAGAACCCGCCAGAGTTGACCTCATAGTTAATCAACAAATTTGGAACTTATTAGATTATCTAGAACGCTATGACTTTGTAAATCGCTTGGGTAGCAGTGCGAGACAATATGGTTATAATGTTCGAGTTTTTAATTATCAACAAAATCTTTTAGCAACTTATACCTGTAATTTTGTCACAACTCCTACATCATGCCGGATTCAAATGACTAATCAAAATAGGTTAAGGTTGTTGCGCTCTTTCTAGAAATCAGTCAAACAATTTTGGATTTACGTTAGCGAAGCGTACGCAGCGCAGCGAGTATTTTGAATTAATTCCGCCCTGAAGGGGTGGAACTTGTACCGAAAATTTCCAATCCAAAATCCAAAATCTAAAATTT
>PWQB01000518.1 GCA_003556955.1 Nostocaceae cyanobacterium CSSed10_463m | reverse complement strand
TCTTCAGGTTGTTTATACAGAGTATCAATCTCATTTCCGGTCTGAAATACCTTTGTTTACTAAGTTTTTAGCACCAGGATTGAGTTTAGCTGAAGAACCAACTCAAAAATTCGCCGCACAGGAAAGTTTTGGGATGAACCGTTGTCAAATTGTCGCCAATGCTTTGTTGGAGGCTTGGGAAAAGGGTAAAAATGCAATGGAGGAACGAATTAAGGTAATTGATCAACATTTTTCCCAACATTTGATTGATTTGCAACGTCCTTATCTCAACCCTAGTTCTGAGGATATATACCAACCTTTGAAATAATGTCTTTTACTTATAACCGGACTATTCGACTTCAAGATACAGATGCGGCTGGAGTAGTTTATTTTTCTCATGTTTTGTCTATTTGTCATGAAGCTTATGAAGCATCTCTGGAAGCATCGAGTATTTATCTGAAGGCGTTTTTTACTCATCCATCTATAGCTTTTCCTATTGTTCATGCTAATGTGGATTTTTTTCGCCCAATGTTCTGCGGTGATCAGTTGGAAATTAGTTTAATTCCTCACAAGTTAGGTGTGAATAAGTTTGAAGTTAATTATGAAATTATCGTTGAAAATGTGCTAGTTGCTAAGGCTGTTACTAGACACGTTTGTATTGATGCGGTGAGTAGAAGTAAGCAGGATTTATCTGCTGAGATGATTCAGTGGTTGGAAACGAACCGCCAAGACGCAGAGGGCGCGGAGAGAAGAAAGTCAAGGGAGATTTTGTAAGTTTTCTGTGGCTATTTTTTGCAGTTTTTGGCGGTTGATTTTTCCTTGGGTATTTCGGGGTAAGTTGGGGACGGAAATCCAATGTTTGGGAATTTTAAATTTGCTGAGTTTTTTCTTGAGTTCTGTTTGTAGTAATAGGGTGGAAATTTGGGGATGTTTGGGAATATAAATAGCTGTGATTGCTTGTCCCCAGTGTTTATCAGGTAAGCCGATGATACAAATATCAGTTACCATTTTGGTTGATCTGATGGCGGCTTCAATTTCGGCTGGGTAAATGTTTTCTCCACCTGAGATAATTTTGTCGCTGTTACGCCCGACTATATTTAAATAACCTTGTGAATCTAAAAATCCTATGTCGTCTACTTGGAAATAGTGCTGGTTTTTCCAGGTTTGCGGATAGTAACCCTGGGCTAAGGATTGCGCCTGAATGGTGATATTTCCAGTTTGATGAGGATTTAAAATTTCGCCTTGTTGATTGCGAATCTTTATCTGTGCATGGGGGAGAATTTGACCACTGTTAATTTTACCATTTAAAAAGTCATCGGGTTTGAGGGTGGCAATTTGAGAGGCTGTTTCTGTCATCCCATAGGTTGGTGCTAAACGGATGCGGTGAAATCTGGCTTTTTCTAACAGTTCATCCCACGCTGGCGCACCTCCTAAAAGTACGGTTGTGAATTGGGATAGCCACTGTGTGAGTTGGGGATTTTCTAATAAGCGTTGTAATTGTGTGGGTACTAAAGATATAAAAAAATCTGTGGGTTTAATTTGATATTCGGGAGTAGATACTAATGTTTTAAAGGAAAAAATTGCTAGTTTACCTCCAGTCGTTAAGGAACGCATGAATTGCATTAATCCACTCACATGGTATAGAGGTAGAACGCAAAAGGAATTGATTTGTGTTAGCTGAAAATATTCTGTGAATCCTTGTACAGATGCTATCAAAGTCTCCCATGTATGTATGGCAAATTTGATTTTTCCTGATGAACCACCCGTGGGAATCATGATGTGGGGGGAATGGGAGGAAGAAACGCGATGAGGTGAGGAGACTCGATCCGGGGAGGATAAGACGCGATAAATCGCGTCTCTACAAGGGTATGTTTTGATTTCTTGTCCCCAAATAATATCAGGTTGTACTAATTCTAAAACTTGTTGCCATTCTTGTTTTCCCCAGTCGGGGTTACACAAAAAAACTGGACAACCAGCAGCACAAGCGGCTATAAAACCTGCAAGAAATCTCACGGGTTCACATTCTGCTAAAATAATTTTGGGACTGTTTCTATCTGCTGATAACTGCTGTAGTTGTAGGTATAATTCTAAGGCTATTTGTTGCAGTTGATGATTTTTATTTCCAACGATAAAGTCTTTGTTCTCTAGTTGATTTAGGTAAAATATAGGCGATTTTATGGACATTTAAATAAAGTTGATGCTGTGTTTTATAAAAAATTATGGATACCAAAACCAATAGCCCTATTTGGCTGAGATAATTCTGCTGCTAGTTGGAGTGCTGCTTGTCTACCAATTGTGGTTTCAAATACTGAGGAAAACACCGCATCAATTTGATGTTGTTGGCAAAATTTCCGCAAACGAGAGGGTGAACCTGCTATTGCTGGTTTAATTACAAAAATTCCTCGCCAACCTTGTTGAAAACAGTTATCAAGTTGTGAGAGTGTGGCTACAGATTCATCTAAAGCGATCGCAGTCTTAAAATTAGCACTCAACTCTAACATCTCTGAAAATTGGGCAACAGGCAATGGTTGTTCAATAAACTCAATATTTGCCGGAATATCGTCACAAGTCCCCAGCCATACCTTAGCTTCCTCATAACTAAGTCCACCATTGGCATCTAAGCGCAATTTAGCAGTAGGTGGTAAACTCCGAGTCAATAAATCAAAAATTTCCAACTCCCTAGAAATTGCATTTACGCCAATCTTCCATTTAAAAGTCCGATATCCCTGCTTCCACGGCTTTTTCCATTGATTTAACGCCGCTTTCCCTGCTGGTAACAAGGAGGCAGAGGGGCAGGGGGCAGGGGGCAGGGGGGAAGAGGTTAGACTGGGATGACAATATTCTGGCTTCTCTTCCCAACGTTTTATTTCTGCTAAAGCTGACTCAAATCCAAATTGACAAGCCGGTAGACTATCCGGGATAGAGAAAATCATCTCTTCTGTCACTTCTGCGGGTAATTGGCGACAAAAATCTAAAGCTTGTTCGAGAGTTTCCGAACCAAACCAACTAATAGGGGCAATTTCCCCGTAACCACAACCACTCAGACAAACAATTATCCCCTCACGGGTATGCCAAATCCCATGATTAGTAACCAGTGGCTGTAAAAATCGCCGCCGATAACAACGAAAATCAAACCGATAAGCTTGAGACATTTGACTTTTGAGTTTCCTGATTGTACAGACGTTCCGGCGGAACGTCTCTAAGAGGATGTTTGAAAAGTGGTTGGCTGTGATTTTATGCACTCGCAGATCCCCCCTAGCCTTGAAAAGGGGGGAATTAGAATCAAAGTCCCCCTTCTTAAGGGGGATTTAGGGGGATCTAGAATGTTTTGCTACCAACAAT
>PWQB01000009.1 GCA_003556955.1 Nostocaceae cyanobacterium CSSed10_463m | reverse complement strand
TACCAACCCCAGAGAAGACAACTACTGATTTTCGTTACCCACAACTTGGGGAACTCCCATGCTGTAGTTGGTGACACGAGCCGAGAGATTATAGCTGATTTCACCTTTTTGCAGGAGCGATCGCAGATAATGTTCTAAATCAGAACCAATGCGGCGTAAGTTATAATCTGTTAAATCAGCGCCACTGGATGCTTCTACTAGTTGATCAAATTGGCGATAAACTTTTTGCAGAGCATCTTCATTCCAATTAAATTCATTATCTGGGTCAACATCTAAGGTTAAGACCTGATTGCTCGGAATCAGTTCTGCATCTTCGCTAACTTCAGCTGTGAAAATTCGGATATGTCTGGTTGTGGACTTGAGCAGCATCGGGTTGTCCATAAGAGGGTGTAAGATTTGCTTGAATTACACTTAATTGACATTTACCACGCTGAAAACGTGGGGAATTTTTGCGGCCAAGGGATGACAATGAATTTACCCACGACAGCAATTCCCCGAAGGAGAACTACGTCAAGGTATAGCGTAGAACCCCGCAACATCGGGTTTTGAGACAGGTTGATGATCATACCTGTTGAAATCATTTTATCACTAACGGATTCTGGATGATGCTTGAGTTTTCATCCCCAGGGTTGCAAACATCTGTGGCAAGTCTGGGAAATAATTATCATATATGCTTGTTTGCTGGCAATTAATATGTTGTTAAGATTCTCTTCTACTGTGGCCTTCACCTATTGCGGAATTAGGCAAACACAACTTTGTCGGGTTGGATTTTGTTGGTGTCTATATCTGTAAATTTTGTTTTTGTAGTAGCGAATTTTATATGAATGATTATTTCTTTGTTAGAGTTTAAAATTTTAGTTTTTTGACTCATTCTGTCTATAACACTACCAAACAAGCTGATTTACGAGAATACATGAGCTTTTATCTGTGATGATTTGGATCACACTATAATTTAAGCTATGCTTAATTTGTGCATGACTCTGGCGGCAATTTGGCGGGTAAACCCCCTTAAATCACGTAATTGTACTTAATATATTCTGATTAACTCGCCCTTTAATACAACAGAAAAGACCTGGAATTGTATTTGCGTATAAACACTACAAAAATAGTAAAAAGTAAAACTTTTATGATTTGAAAGATAAAGTTAATGTAAAAACTTTTCAAAAGCTTGAACAAGTTCTTACAGAAACTTTATTGTATAAGATATTAAAAATTGAATAATAGTTATGGTTTCGTTAAAAGCACATCTAGCTCAGGAAGATTACCACTTAGAGATTGCTGTCTATCTATAAAGAACACAGGAGAGTGAATATACAATACAACTGTTGTGTATGGAAGAAAGTTTGTATCCCACACTGAAAATACAAAAAAAATATAAAGGATTTTGGCTGGGGATATATTTCCTCACCCTGATGACCACAAAGTAAATTAATCCTGAAAATTATGACCTATAAAGCATTACCGCGCCAAATAGATAATACCGAAGTAGGTGTTTATGACTGCGAAATACATCTCAAATTTCGATTGATTGAGGAAAAAAGTCTGTTGGGCGATCGCGAGCAACTTTTACAGGTGTTGCTGGACGCTTTGACAGAAGGTTCTGATGATTTCCTGGAAATGCTCCAAGCATCTGTGAAAGCACAGGAAATGTCTGAGTTCAAAGCTTCGCCGCAAATGCGCCGCCAGTTAATGCGTTTACGTAATGCGGCTGATATTAGTCAATAGCTAAACAACTCAATATCAAAAGCAGTCATTGAGTAATTAAAAAATCTTAACAGGGCATAGAATGGTGAACTTTTATTAATTGGTTTACTTGTCTATGCACTTTAATTCATTTTGAGTTTGTATAATTTTACCCAGGTAGATCATTTTTAATTGACCTACGAAGCAATAAAAAATCCTCACAGCCGTGAATTTTTATTGGGCTAATCCGTGTTCTAAGGCAAAACGAACTAACTCAGTGCGGCTATTAGTACCAGTTTTACTAAACAAACGGCTGACGTATTTTTCTACATTACGCACACTGGTTTCTAAACGCCGGGCGATTTCTTTATTCATTAAGCCTTCGGCTACCAAATTTAAAACACTTTGCTCTCTCGGTGTCAAATCAATTTTAAATGGGGCGGGAGATTGTGAAATTGCCGTGCGTTGAGTTAACAAAGCCTTAATTTGAGCAATTTGATGAGCTAATTCTGCAATGTCGGGGGTTTCACTTTCTTCACCGCTAGTTGTGACTTGAGTCAAACGGCGAGAAAGTAAATTTTCCACAATTGCAACTAATTCATCAGGATCAAAAGGCTTAGGTAGGTAAGCATCAACCCCTGCTTGATAGCCTTGAATGCGATCGCCTGTCATCCCTTTAGCAGTTAAAAATATCACTGGAAGTATTTGAAACCGGGGATCTTCTCGCAGTTGTTTCAGGAACTGATAACCATCCACCTGGGGCATCATGATATCAGAAATCACTAAATCAGGTGTATTCTGTTGCATCAAATCCCAGCCTTCACGGGCGTTACTGGCAACTTGAACATTAAAACCGCTTTCTTGTAAATACTCTTTGACGGCTTCCCGCAATCCCGGTTCATCATCTACCAGTAACAATTGTGCTGACATCGAACTTTCCCTATGTTTACTTTTTTCCAATTTAGCGAAAGTTGGCGGATATTGGTATTGTTGCCATTAAAGCCATTCGATGTTTTGAGCATTTTCTGACAATTTAGCCTCTGTTTGCCCCAGGTAACGCTCTCTAGCAGTGAATAAGCCAATGGGAGTGTTGAATAAATCTACAATAGTGCTTTCACCAGCGATCGCCCGGAAAATATGCTGGGGTAGTTCCTTCAATAACCAACGCGCCCAGGAATAAGTATAATTTTGCAGCGTGATTTCTGGCATTAATTGCACACCATGCAAATCATGTAGATAGCGATTAGAGCGGCCATAGCGTCGCCATTGACTGGCTAATTCCTTGAGAGTAGAGCGGTGACGGTGCTGGATAATGGCATCTGGGGCGAATTGTAAACGCCCAATATTTGACTGGAGAATCCGCCAACAAATGTCAGCATCACCACCGGTAGTTAAATATGGTCGAAATAAACCTGCTGTTTTGAAAGCGGTGCGGCGAATTGCTAAATTAGCAGTTTGACCATAAGGACAAAACTCATGGGCGAGAGTATGTTTCTGAGATAAAGTTTCTTGACGTTCGGCGTGTTGTTCCAGAATTGTGTTTCCCGGTAGCGCCAAAATTTCACCAGCCACAATTACTACGTCAGGGTCACTCAAAGGCTGGATTAAGGAATGTAACCATTGCGGTTGCGGACGACAAT
>PWQB01000134.1 GCA_003556955.1 Nostocaceae cyanobacterium CSSed10_463m | reverse complement strand
TATTAGCTTCATCACTATTGAAATTTTATACCATCAACAAGAATACAACTTTTTGGGAATTAGGTCAACAAGTCAAACAAAACTTAGCAGATAGTGCCAAGCACAATGACATCTTTAAAACCATATTAATTGCCAAGCATTTGATCAATTTTCCCTTAACCTATCCCAAACAAGTAGCCGCCACAGTCTCTGTATCTAATGCTGGTGTCGTCAATCTTCCCCAGCATTATGGAGAATTGGAACTAGAAGAAATCAGTTTTCTCGGTTCTCACGCTTTATATGCAGGTATGTTTATCACTCATGTCCTCACTTTTCAAGGAAAAATGCTGTTTAACTTTGTCTTTTCCGAACCAGCAATTAGCCGCCCAACAATGGAAAATCTGGTGAATCAATTCATGTCTTATCTTTTTCATGTGAGCAACATTAATCTTGTGCCGAGTTTAACTAAAGTTTAATCGGTGTTTATCTATTTGCAGGAGCTATTACCACAAGAGAAATATAAAAATTAGAGATATGTAGAAAAATGAATGATAACAGAAAACTGGGACGACTTGAGCAGGTAATGGAAAAAGTCAATAGACGTGCTAACACCTGGAACATCGTCACTATTAGCCGCATCAAAGGACCACTGAATGCAGAAATTTTGAGAATTGCTCTCGACAAAATTCAGCATCGCCACCCGCGACTTCATTCTCGGATAGTTTATTCAGGAAATAGTCTTTGTTTTCAAACTGAAGGGACAACTAAGATACCTTTGCGTATTGTCAGCCAATTTGATGATCAACAGTGGGAAGATGTTGTTAGAGAAGAAATGAACCGGGAAATTGATAGCAGTAAATATCTGCTACGAGCAGTGCTAATTAATATCCCAGGTTTACCCGGTGTCAATTACCTAATTACTACAGGACATCATGCCATTGGCGATGGTTTATCATCTATACAACTGCATTCAGAAATTCTGAGTTATTCTCAACAAATTTTGGCGGGTAATTTAAATTATCCCGTTGTTAAATTGTTCCCACTTCCACCCATAGAGAAATTACTACCCCCGCAAACAAAAGGCTTAAAAGGCAAAATATCCACCACATTATTTTTGTGTCGATTAGCTTTAAAAAAGCTTTTTCATCCTCCAGAAACATTAGGCTTTGATAAGTATGCACCCATTAGTAAGCGGTCTTGTCATATTATTCATAGACAACTTAACCCAGAGTTAACCCAACAGTTAATTAATCGTTGTCGCCAAGAAAAAACCACAGTCAACAGTGCTTTATGTGCTGCCATGATGTTTGCGGTAGCGAGTAAAATTAATAAAGGTAATCGTGCCAAAATCCGCATGAATACCTTGTTGGCTGTTGATTTGCGAAAACGGTTAGAAAGTCAAATCAATAATCACCATATCGCTGTTTTAGTTTCCAATGTTATGGGATTTCATACCCTAAAAAGCAATAAATCTTTCTGGGAATTAGCCAGGGAGGTCAAGCAAACTATGGAAACTAGCATTCAGCGCGGCGATATCTTTAAAACGATATTAGTAGCCCACCAGATGATCAATTTTTGTTTTACCTTTCCCCAGCAATTAGTCGGGACAGTTTTGCTATCAAATATTGGTAAAGTCAACATTCCCCAAAATTACGGACAATTGGAATTAGAAGAAATCAGTTTTGCTAGTTCCCAAGCTTTATATGCAGGTATGTTCACCAGTCATACTGCAACTTTTAGAGGTAAAATGATGTTAAATTTTGTGTTTTCTGAACCTGCAATTAGCCGGGAAAAAATGGAAGATTTGGTAAATAATTGTATGGTTTATCTCCATCATGTTTGTCAGTTCAAGTTTAAGCAAAAATTAACCAGTGTATAACCCAATTTTCTCACTTCATATAGCTGGGGACTGGGTACTGGCGACTGGGGACTGGGTTAAGATCCTTTTGGTATCTAGGTTTTATTATCCGTTTATGTCCTAACCTCCTTGGCGGTTGCTATATCTAAAAAAAATCGTTTTTTCATGAAATTTTGGGTATTTGTATAGTTTTGATTTTGCCAAGAAAAAATACAAAATACCTGCTAGATAATCTTACTCTCAAGGTAAAAAATGAACTCTTCTACTCCTAACACCAATGGTCTGCAATCTTATGATGCAGAAGCAATTCAAGCTTGGTTAGTATCTGAAATTGCTCAACAATTGAATATAGAACCTGATGAAATAGATGTTACAGAACGTTTAGATAGCTATGGACTAAATTCAGCCCAAGGCATTATGATGGCAAATAAAGCCGAGAAATTATTAGGATTTAAACTGTCTCCTCTGCTGTTATGGCATTACCCCACTATTGCTTCACTGTCGCAACGTATAGCTGAGGATTTGCAAGGTGAAGATACAGAGATATTTCAGATTTAATTACTGATATCCCACATCAGGTTTTAAGTTAAGGGTGAAAACAGCCAATTAAATTGGCTTCTATTTTGTAACTATTGGGTAATTTTTTAACTATGAACGCATCAGAAATTGTCAGCAAATTAACTGAAAATGGTGTTCATCTTTGGGTTGATAATGAGGAACTCATGATTCGTTCTCCCAAGGGTGTCATCACCCCAGAAATTCAGGCAAATCTCAAAACTTAT
Source organism: Nostocaceae cyanobacterium CSSed10_463m (assembly GCA_003556955.1). Next base: position 706 of record PWQB01000134.1, on the reverse strand, counting down.
AAAACCGCAATTCTGAGTTTTATTCGCGAGAGGGAAATCACCAATAATTCTGAAGTTGAGCCTCTGATACAAGGGTTAAGTTTACAAACTATTGGGCGTTTAATCGGGGGATTTTCTGGTAATACTTCTCTGGAATATAAACCACCAATTATTGACCCTAAAAGGATGGCTCAACAGTTAAAGGTGACATTTAAGCCTTTACCTGAAAATTATCACAATGCCGCAGTTTTGCAATTTCGCCAAGAGTTAGAAAATCATCTCCATGAATATGGAGTAAAAATTATTCCTTGGGAGGAAGCAACCACAGATTTTACTTATGATGTTTTGTTGCCGATAATTAATCGCAAAAAAATGTTTAAAGTCCGGGGTGTCAAAGCTGAAATCAATGCTGTAATTGATGTTGAGCATCCTCATACTGCATGGAATAAGCTGGGAGTTTGTGCTGCGGAAACTTGGTACAAATTTTATTCTGATGTGGTGTTAAAAAATCGCGAATCTTCGGTTGTCACTATTGCTAAAATGAGTAGTTGGGCTGAAGATCACGCAGCTAAATATGTGGAAGATCCTACGAATACCCAAGTCATAATTTTAACGGAAATTGATGAGAATTTTATTAATCCAGAAATTCCCTATCAACAAAAAATTAATATTGGTTTAAATACTTTAATCCGGACTTTTTCGGAAATTGTGATTGGAGTTGGTAGTG
>PWQB01000617.1 GCA_003556955.1 Nostocaceae cyanobacterium CSSed10_463m | reverse complement strand
TGGGAATGGGTAATTGAGAATTGCAAAAAAACCTCCCCCCTGCTCCCTGCCCCCTGCCCCCCTGCCTCTTCCCCCGGCTGTGAATGTAACAACAAACCATATTCCAATCCTTCTACAACGGCTTGATAGGAAGCTGCCAAAATGTTGGGGGAAACTCCCACAGTTGTCCAACGTTGAGAACCCGTACCTGATTCTACTAATACACGAGTTTTGGCTGCTGTGCCAGTATGTCCGTTAAGAATCCGCACTTTGTAATCTGTTAATTCAAAGGTGGCAATTTGGGGATAAAAATTCACTAAAGCTTTGCGTAAAGCGGCATCTAAAGCGGCAACGGGGCCATTGCCTTCGGCTGCTTCCAGAATATCTTTACCATTTACCCCTAATTTTACTGTGGCTAGGGCATTGTTTGTTTCTTTACCTTCAACTAAATCACAATGTACTTGGAAACCCTTGACTTCAAAGAACTGCTGACGCTCACCTAACGCTTCGTACATTAATAGGGCAAAACTCGCTTCTGCTGCTTCAAATTGATATCCTTCACTTTCTAATTCTTTGAGGCGTTGTAGAATTTGTCGGGCGGCTGGTTGGTCTTTATCTAGTTCAATCCCAAAACTCCGGGCTTTGGCTAAAACATTACTGAGTCCAGATTGTTCGGAAATTACTATGCGGCGCAGATTACCGACTTGTTCTGGTTGAATGTGTTCGTAAGTCAGGGGGTTTCGTTCTACTGCTGAGACATGGATACCACCTTTATGGGCAAAAGCTGAACGTCCGACAAAGGGCGCGTGTTCGTCGGGGGCGAGGTTTACCACCTCACTCACAAAGCGACTAGCTTCTGTAAGTTGATTTAGCTGGTGTTCTGCGATACAGCTATAACCGAGCTTAAGTTGTAAATTGGGAATTAATGAACAAAGGTTAGCATTACCACATCGTTCACCGTAGCCGTTAATTGTACCTTGTACCATCTCCGCCCCTGCCATGACAGCAGCTAAGGCATTAGCTACAGCTGTATCAGAATCATTATGAGTGTGAATACCAATTTGGGGCTTTGGTTTTTGACTATTGACTGATGAAACATGATTAATGACTGATGTCACAATTTGACTAACTTCGTGGGGTAAAGTCCCACCATTTGTATCACAGAGGACTAGCCATTCTGCACCAGATGCGATCGCAACTTCTAATGTTTGTAAAGCATAATCTGGATTGTGCTTGTAGCCATCAAACCAATGTTCAGCATCATAAATCACCCGTCGCCCTTGGGAACAAAGATACTCGATAGTATCTCGAATCATGGCGAGATTTTCTGCTAAAGTCGTCTTTAGTCCAGCTGTAACGTGTAAATCCCAAGATTTGCCAAAAACTGTCACCCAACGCGTACCAGCACTCAAAATCGCTTGCAGCATGGCTTCAGTATTGGCAGTGGTATGAGGGCGACGTGTAGAACAAAAAGCCACAATTTCTGCTTGTTTTAGCGGATACTCTTGCAATTGCCAGAAGAACTGAACATCCTTGGGATTGGCACCAGGCCAACCACCTTCGATGAATGGAACTCCCAATTGGTCGAGTCTGCGGGCAATGCGTAACTTATCTTCTATAGAAACTGAAAGCATCTCCCGTTGAGTACCATCTCGTAGTGTGGTGTCATAAAGCCAAAGTTGAGGTGAGGGTTTTGAGGTCATAAAACGGAGACTTGCGAGACAACGAGTCAGACGATGTGCCAATATACAACAAAAAGCCACTTTGGTAATTAAGTTATGCCCAAGGTACTAGCTCAAGGTAAGACAATTGAGTGCTATGCAGGAGCTAATTTACGGCGAGTTTTGCAGCAAAATGGTATTGACCTCTACAATGGCGGCGCTAAGTTAATCAACTGTCGAGGCATTGGCAGCTGTGGAACCTGTGCAGTCAAAGTAGAAGGTGAGGTATCTGCTGCAAATTGGCGAGACAAAGCGAGACGTTCGCTTCCTCCCCATTCTCCTACAACAGAACTCCGTTTAGCTTGTCAAACTGAGGTACTAGGGGATGTAAAAGTCACAAAATTCGATGGATTTTGGGGACAAGGTTCCCAAATAGTATGGACACCAGAAGGTTAGGTTAAAAAAGGAGAAAATATTAAGATGGGTAGATGGACTCCACTAATTCTCATGGCCGGAGGCTTGGCAATTTTACTGGGTACGTTATTAGGGATTAATTTCCCGATGGGTGGACAACAAACCGCCAGTAATAATGATCCTGACGGCAAAACATCGCAAGTCCTGCCAGCCAATATTAATGTTAATAGCTCCGCTCCGAGCCGGGCTACAAGTAATGAGACAACTCCTGAAAACAGAGGTAGTGTTGCTCAGGATAGTTTTTCTACTCCTGAAAACAGAGGTAGTGTTGCTCAGGATAATTTTTCTACTTCTGAAAACAGAGGTAGTGTTGCTCAGAGGAATGATTCTTTCTCAAGTTCAGATACTACTACAACATCATCAGGAACTAGAAGCACAGGCTTTAGCTCAGGTACAACCTCAACCTCAACCTCAACCAGCACAGCCAGCACCAATAATCAGGGTAGAAGTCCAATTCGGGCTTTGTGGTAAATATGCTTAGTAGTTCACTGAGTTATTAGTTATGGGCTATTAGTTTATGTACTAATGGTAGATAGCTAATGATCAATGACTAATGACTAATGACTAGTGACGTTTTAATTATTGGTGGCGGTGTGATTGGCTTGGCGATCGCCGTAGAGTTAAAATTGCGCGGAGGCTCTGTCACCGTGCTTTGCCGTGATTTTCAGGCTGCTGCTACCCACGCCGCCGCCGGGATGTTAGCACCAGATGCAGAAAACATCCCCAATGGGGCAATGCTTTCTTTATGTAGGCGATCGCGTGCCTTATATTCAGACTGGACGCACAAACTCGAAGATTTGACTGGTTTAAATACTGGTTACTGGCCTTGTGGAATCTTAGCACCAGTTTATCAAGGACAAGAAAATAAATTAGATGCTGCTACTGCCCAATTTCCATATTGGTTAAATCAAACGGCAATTCATCAATATCAGCCAGGATTGGGTTCAGAAGTCGTTGGTGGCTGGTGGTATCCAGAAGATGGACAAGTTGATAATCGGGCTTTAATAAATGTACTGAGGACATCTGCTGAGTCTTTGGGTGTGGAATTCAAAGATGGCATTAAAGTAGAAGCATTTTTACAGCAGTCTGGAGAAGTGGTTGGCGTACAAACCAACACAGGCGTGATTCGTGCTGACCATTATGTTTTAGCTACAGGTGCATGGTCTAATGAATTATTACCATTACCTGTGAGTCCTCGCAAAGGACAAATGT
>PWQB01000378.1 GCA_003556955.1 Nostocaceae cyanobacterium CSSed10_463m | reverse complement strand
CCCGTCGTGGGATAACATATTTGTTCTAAGTAAGGACAGTTGACTGTAAGTGCAGCCGGAATAGTTAACTGGGTATGGGGTTTGCTTTGGGCTAAATAAATCTCTAAATCAGCGCTTTGGCGATAAACTTTATCGAAAGCACTTGCACCTTTAGCAACAATTAGCTCATCAACACCTTTTTCTATTCCTGGAAGTTCAATAACTTTGACAGGGCATTTTTTTGATTGGAATAAACAACCTAGTTGGGAAATGGCGTTATTGATAGCAGCAACTTTTCTCGGTTGAGTTTCAAAATCAAAGCAAATATAAAAGGGGCGTTTGGTGATAGCAAATGCTGCTAAGTCGGGAATCAGTTGACGACTGGTAACTTTACCAAATATATCTTTGACAACTCGATAACCACTGGTAATTCCCGGAATGGCGATCGCAGCGTATCCTTGTGTTAATAATGCTGCTGCTTTCTTCACACCCTCACAGATAATCACGGGTATATTCTGCTGCATTACCCATTGCCAAAACCCTTCAGCTTCTCCATGAGCATTAACGTTGATATTGCTGGGGATGGGTAGATTATACCGTTCAGATACTTGCTGCCAAATTTTTAATGTCACCCGTAGACAAAATACCCGTGTGGGTGTGCTGGGTGGATGTTCGTACTTGATGGATTTACCATTCTGATTGATTCGGGGTTGGTTTGGTTTAAAACATCCCCATTCCATTGATTGCCAATTATTTAAAGGATCTAGACCAGAACACCACCAACCACCTGCGGTGACATGATTATAGCGCTGTAACCAAGCATTTCTTACCATACCAGTGTTGGTACGGGGAATATGCTCAGAAATTAACAGATACTCATAAGGTAATGCATCTTGGAGAGATTTAAAATTAAGTTGCGCTAAGTGTAAATCTATACTACTACTCTTGACTAATTCCTCAAGGTGTTGGGTGTGTAAATAGTGTAGATGCATGGGGCGAACCTTGAATGGAATACGATGGATTTAAAACTTACCACGCATTCGCTGATTTTTTATTGAAGATATTACGATGGTTTAAAGATACTTTTGCTACTACGTTATACTAAATACAACGGTGACTAATCAAGTGGATGATTTTGTGAGAGTAAACTGCTCAAGTAATAAGCCTGTATTGTAATATTTACTGATTATTAGTTTTGATTTTTCAGTAAATTTTCTATTTAATTAACCTAAGTGTAATATAAGAAATTCGTATAAATTAATTTGATGATTTTTTAACGCAGAGGGGCGCGGAGGTAAGCGCAAAGGTACGCTGAGGTTTTTTGTTCTTTTACCCAATCGGTGGAATACACACATCAGGCGCACACAAACCAGGAAATTCTAAGGTTTTTACCTCAAAACTTTTCAAATCTACCCTACGGATAGCGTGGTTATTCGTATCACTAATATATAGATAGTCATCCATCACACTCAGTCCTGAAGGTTCAAAAAAGCGTGTATTTTGACCTTGACCGTCTTGTAAACCCGCAGAACCATCTCCCAATACGGTTTGACAATTGCCTGTACTGGGACTGACTAATTTAATTTTGTGGTTGTAGGTATCTGCTACCCACAGATAATTTTGGGCATATTCCACTCCTAGACAATGCTGTAAGCGGACATCCTCACCTTGTCCATCAACATCACCAAAACCAAATAATTGCCCACTACCACAAATGGTTCTGACTTGCTGCGGTTCTTTCAGTCCTACGCCACGAATTGAACTTACTTCACTATCAGCAATATATAATTCTTGTCCATTGGTGGTGATTCCACTGGGTTGGGCAAATACTGACTCGGTAAGTAAACCATCTATACAAGCTTCTGCACCAGTACCAGCATAGATTTTAACAATACTGCTTTCTAAATCCATTTGCCAAATTTGATGTGACCCAGCCATTGCAATAAACAAGGTTTGTCCCAATTGCACTATATCCCAAGGGGAATTTAAGGGCGTTTCTAGTCCTGCACCCCCATTATGAGAAATATTGCGGCTTTGTTCACCAGTTCCGGCGATGGTTTCTACCATTTGACGCTTGAGGTCAACTCGTCGCAGGGTATGATTTTCTGTATCAACAACGTAGAGAAGCTGATTTTCTGGATCAAATGCCATTCCCTGGGGTGCGAAAAACTGCGCTTCGTTAAATGCACCATCGGTTAAGCCAGATTTTCCGGTTCCAATTAAGTGGAGAATTTCTCCGTCGTAGCTAGTCATTACTACACGGTGATGTCCAGAGTCAGCGATTAATAAGCCGATTGGAGTGGCGAGAACTTTACCGGGAAAAGCCAACGGTGTAATTAATGGTTGACGTTGCTTTTCTAAAGTGAGGCTGATTTCCTGAGAGTTAATTGTACCTTTTGCTTGGTGTTGATTAATCAACTGCTGAATCAACTCGTCTAAAGTATCACGCTTGCCTTCACCAGAAAGATAACCTACGACGTAACCTTCTGGATCAATAATCATGAAGGTAGGCCAAGCACGTACAGCATACTCTTCCCACACCCGAAAATTTCTATCTACTAAAACTGGATGTTCGATGTCATAGCGCAGGATGGCTTGGCGAATATTCTCAATTCCTTTTTCGTTGTCAAATTTGGCTGAGTGTACGCCGATAACGGTGAGGCTATCTGGATATTTTTGTTCTAAGTATTTTAAATCTGGCAGAATGTGCAGACAATTAATACAGCAATATGTCCAAAAGTCTAAAATTATCACTCTACCCCTGAGTTCTTTGAGAGACAAGGGTTGATCAGTATTCAGCCAAGTGTAATTTTGTGGTAATTCTGGCGCTCTGACACGGGGAGTCATCGAGAATGCTTTGGTTTTAGTGGTAGGCAATACTAATATAGTTGTCTTATTATCCGGGCGGGCAGGATGCCCACCCCACAATATGGTTGATTTTCAGCATTTTTCATTTAAACTGCTGTATTTCTGCCAAGTTACTGGTGTTTTGGTTATTCCTCCATAGTGGTAACTTTGTATTCTCCGGCTCTTTGTTCCTCTTCTGGTACAGGCGTAGTTTCTGGAACTACTGGAGGCTCACTAGGAGATAATTTAAATTTTGGCAGCTGTTTAGGGTTGAAATATCTTTTTAATGACGGTTTTTCTGGGTCGGGCGCAATTTTTGTGGGTAACGGTATTGATTCATCTGTTGGAGTTACCTCTGGTTGTGCTTCCGGTGTAGGTGACTCACTAGATTTTGGCGTTTCTGGTTTAGCTAATTTTTCCGGTGCTTCAATTTGAGGTGTGGGTATGATCTCAGGTTCTGCTTCTGATGCAGGTGATTCAATAATTTCTGGTAGTGTCGGGGG
>PWQB01000090.1 GCA_003556955.1 Nostocaceae cyanobacterium CSSed10_463m | reverse complement strand
GTTGACACTCCCCGGCGTGAACGCACGGGGATTCTTGGATCTAAGACATAACTTGCTCATGCAGGTTTTCACCAACAAGAGTAGAGGTTTCATCTCCCCAAGCGTTGCTTGCATCTAGTGCAAAGGTTCCGGTATGCCCTACCGTACCCAATCCTCGACTCAGGATTATTCTGGCTGCGTTTTCATCCCTATCCATCACACAACCACATTTACAAACGTGGGTTCGAGTGGATAGGGTTTTTTTGACAATTTCACCACAGCTAGAGCATTCTTGGCTACTGTATTGCGGATTAACCGCCACTGTGGCACGTTTAAATACTTTACCAAAGTATTCAACCCAGACACGGAACTGATACCAAGATGCGTCATTAATAGACTTAGCTAAACAATGATTTTTCACCAGATTTTTAATCCTCAAATCTATGCGCTACGCGCACGCTACGCGCACGCTACGCGAACATAGGCTATCAAGTCGTTGGACTGAACTACGCACCGTGCTAATTTCACAGCATGGTCTTTACGTTGCCTACTTATTTTGAGGTGGCGCTTACCTAAAACCTGTCTAGCCTTGCCTCTGTTTTTTGAACCTTTTACCTTTCTGGAAACTCGACGTTGTGAGCGCTTGAGAACTTTTTCACCAACACGAAGAAACTTAGGGTTCTCAACCATTCTTCCATCAGAATCGGTGTAGTATTCTTTCAGCCCAACATCTAACCCAACTGTGTTACCAGTAGGCGCAATGTTTTCTAAGCGATTTACATCAATGCAGAATTGAACATAAACGCCATCAGCACGTTTTACCAATCTCACCCGTTTAATTTGGTTGATTTGGTAGAAGTGTAAATCACGAGTACCTTTGAGTTTTAATCGCCCAATACCTTTTTTATCGGTGAAAGTTATTGATTTACGGTCATCGGCAATCCGCCATCCTGACGTTTTGTACTCAACCGAGCGGCACTCCTTCTGGAATTGAGGATATCCCTTTGAACCTGGAATACCCGAATTGCAGTTGTCATAAAACCGAGAGATAGAAGACCAAGCTCGTTCAGCAGAAGCTTGACGAGCCATTGAGTTGAGTTCATTAGCAAAGGGAAAGTTCGCCGCAAGTACAGCGCAATATTTCTGCAAGTCGTTTTTACCCGTGCCTTTTACATCCATCCATAGGCGGATACACTTATTGCGGATAAACTTGGCAGTACGAATTGCTTCATCTACTGCAATGAATTGCGCTGACTTTCCATAAGCTTTAAACTCAAAAATAAGCATCTTTCTACCTCCTGACTTATACTACCACGTTTGGTATAAGATTAATTCAAATACAATAAAAAGCCGTCCTAGAACGACGGGGCTTTAAACCCATTTCTTCGGTAAGTGTATGAACCTGAAACGCCGACAATTCTTATTTTTAAGTAGTCTTGGCACAATTGGCACAGGACTTGTAGGCTGGAAACTAGCTCGTCAAAATAGTCAAATTGCGGATTTTCCAGATTCAGCCGTCATGGCCGCCACTCCACCCAAAAACAACTTGCTATTGCGTTTTACCTCCGTTGCAGACACGGGAACTGGTGCTAAAGGTCAGTATGCTGTAGCTGGGGCAATGAATTATTATCACCAGAAAAATCCTTATGATTTAGTGGTTTTAGCTGGAGACAACATTTATAATGATGGCGAAATTGAAAAAATCGGTGCAGTTTTTGAGCGTCCCTATAAAAAATTATTGTCTCAGGGCGTAAAATTTCATGCTTGTTTAGGTAATCACGATATTCGCACCGAGAACGGTGACCCACAAATTAAATATCCCGGCTTTAATATGAAAGGGCGTTATTACACATTTCGCCGTGATGCTGTGCAGTTTTTCGCTTTAGATACTAACCGCAATGCTGATTGGGATAATCAAGTACTTTGGTTAGAGCGAGAATTAAGCCGCAGTGATGCACCTTGGAAAGTCGTATTTGGGCATGATCCATTTTATTCATCAGGACATTATGGAGTTAGTCAAACACTGATTAAACGTTTCACGCCTTTGTTTAAAAAGTATAATGTGCAACTTTACATCAATGGTCACGACCACCATTATGAACGGACTCATGCTATTAATGGCACAACCTATTTAACTACTGGTAGTGGTGCAGGTGTTCGTCCTGTAGGGCGTTCTCAGTGGACAGAACATTCTGCTGAAAGATTGGCTTTTGCTGCCTATGATGTCTATCCAGATAGAATTGAGGTGAATGCTATGGGGACTGATAAACGGATTTTTGATCAGGGTGTGATTAAGTTCCTGTCTGCTTAATCAGATTGTAATTAGTCAAATAATCCCCGCAATAATTGAGCGGGGAATGTCAATATTCATGACGTAAATCCAAAATCCAAAATCCAAAATCCAAAATTAAGATGCCTTTACGTCAAACGTTATCAAAGCCTGACATCGAACTTTCCTATTTAGAGTGGAAGGAAGGCAAAGAACCTTTATTGCTGTTACACGGTTTAGCTGATAATGCCCTTGTCTGGTCTAGCTTAGGAGATGACTTAGCCGCAGATTATCACATAGTTGCGCCAGATATGCGGGGTCATGGTGAAAGCAGCAAGCCGGAAAATGATTATACCTTTGAAAGTGCGATCGCTGACTTGGAAGCCCTGATGAATCATCTGGGATGGTCATCTGCACACGTTGTCAGTCACTCCTGGACGGGCAAACTAGCCGCTATTTGGGCGAGAAAAAATCCCGCACGTTTACGCAGTATGGTGCTAGTTGACCCGATTTTTATCTGGAAAATGCCCAGTTTATTGCGGTTAACTTTTCCGTTCTTGTACCGTTACCTATCTTTCCTCAAAGGTATGGGGCCTTTTGCTAGCTACGCAGAAGCCGAAGCACAAGCACGTCAGTTAAAGCAATATCAGGGTTGGACTACCTTACAACAGCAAGTATTTCAAGCCGGAATTGAACAAAAACTGGATGGTACTTGGGGGAGTAAATTTACTATCGCCGCCCGCGATGGAATTTTTGAGGATGTGATGTGTGTACCTGGTTTTATTGAACCTGTTGATACCCCAGCGCTGTTTGTACAACCAAAACAAGGTCTGAACCGTCAAGATTGGCAAATCAAACCTTACAAAACCCATCTGAAAAATTTCCGTCTCTGCCAAGTTCCTGGCAATCATTGGCCATTTTTGACTGAACCTGAAGCATTTAACCGGACTGTAGCAGCATTCTTAGCAGAATGTAAATAACACAAGTCTGATTTTGACTTCATTCCATCATGAGCCTTTGTATTAATCCAGTTTGTCCTCAACCCTATCACCCAGATAATCAAGACCGTTTTTGTAAAAGTTGTGGTTCGCC
>PWQB01000812.1 GCA_003556955.1 Nostocaceae cyanobacterium CSSed10_463m | reverse complement strand
TGGATGTGATTGATATGTCTTTGATTGGCATGAACTCAGATAACGCACCCGACTTAATTCAAGCTGTACCAGGGCCACGACTGCGACGACAGGTATGGTTACGCACCGCCTCAGGCCAGCGATTAGGTTATGCCACTTCATGGTGGGAAGCTAGCCATGTAGATGAATTTTTGCAAAATCGTTCACTACCCATTTGGGCTAGTTTAGCTCGGATTCGGACAGAGTTATATCGGGATATTCAAGGAATATATTACGGCTATTCAGCAGCCCTAGAGTTAGGTTTTGAGGTGTCTGGCCCTTTTTGGGGTCGTCATTACCTGTTTTGGCATCACGGAAAACCTCTGACTTTAATATATGAGGTTTTTTCGCCTTATTTAACCAAATATTTGGGTGCTACACAACTTGATTCCGGTAATGGCAAAACATAAAGCACTGGGTATTAGCACTTAGTATTATTTAAATATCACCATAATTGCAATTCAACTTTGGCAGAGTGCAGCTAAGGATAACGATGGCTTGCAGGTTTTTCAAGTTAGCTATACCCTCAAAGTGCTGGGAATAATTAATCTACCTTTGAGGAATTTAGTCCTGAAGGAACTATCCCAGAAAAATTCTCTGCTCAATTCCACAAAGGATGAGGTATTGGTTTAGATGGCTATGCCTATTGTATCTGTGATCAAAAAGAACACAAAAAAACCGTCTCTGTTGTTGACACTATTGGCTGCTGGATTATTGATTAGTGCGGGAAGTGCAGCATACTGGTTTTTAACCCAGAGGCAAACATCTGATAGGGGTTTGCCAGTAGGTGCAAATGTTATACCTCAAGATGCCCTGTTTACAGTTTCTTTAACCACAGATCCCCGACAATGGCAAAAATTGCAGGATTTGGGAACAAAAGAAACCCAAGCACAAATCAACCAAAATTTAGTCCGATTGCGCGATCGCTTTCTCACTAAAAATGGTTATGACTTTCAGAAAGATATCGCTCCTTGGGTAGGAGATGAAGTCACCTTAGCAATTTTGTCCCCACTCACTCAACCTGCACTCAAACCAGTGGACAACGATCAAGATGCGGCTAGCGCTCAACAGTCGATCCTCATGGTATTACCCATAAAAAACCTAGAAGCTGCTAAAAACATCTTGACAGAACCCAGAAACCTGAAACAAGGCCAATGGACTGAGCGCACTTATCAGGGAGTGACTATTAGAAAACGTGATCATCAATCAGGAGAAAAGCTTGCAGTCGCATTACTAGATGAACGGTTTTTAATCATCACCGATCATCCCCAAGCTACAGAACAAGCAATTGATACCTATCAAGGTAAAGCATCATTAGCAACAGTGGGAGGCTTCAGGGAGAATTTTCCGAAAATTTCCAATTACCGCCCCTTTGCTCAGTTTTATGTGAATATACCCATAGCTGCCAGAATAGCGGCAACCGCTCCCAACCGTCCTTTACCAGCTCAAGTTTTAGCTCAACTGCAAAATAACCAAGGTTTAGCAGGATCTATGACTTTGGAACCGCAAGGAATACGCTTAAAGGGCATTTCATGGCTTAATCCTAATAGTCAGCGTGTTCTGAAAGTGGAAAACAACGCCGGGACAATGCAAAATCGTATTCCAGCCGAAACCTTAATGATGCTGTCTGGCGGAAACTTACAACGTTTGTGGGAAGACTACGTTTTAACATCACAAAAAAATCCGCTCTCGCCCATCTCACCAGAACAGTTACGAGGTGGTGTAAAATCACTTACTGAGTTGGATTTAGATCAAGATTTTCTCAGTTGGATGCAAGGTGAGTTTTCTGTCTCGGTGATTCCCAATAGCTCTAATGATGATGCTTCCCAGGATTTTCGAGCAGGTTTGTTATTCATGGTTCAAGCCAAGGATGCCTCCAACGGGCAAAGCCTGCGTAAGTCGGCTGAAGCATCCTTGAAAAAGCTGGATGAGGTGATGAAAAACCAATATCAATTTCAAATCCAACCGAGTACAGTTGCAGGTAAACCCGTGGTTAACTGGATTACACCATTTAACACTTTAACTGCTAGCCGGGGCTGGTTAGATGATGATATTGCATTTTTGGTAGTGGGCGCTCCGATCACAGATAAAATTGTCCCCAAACCTGAGCAAACACTAGGCGCGTACCTGCCATTTCAACAAACGGTTCCCACAGAACCCAACCCCAGCAATGGGCAGTTTTTTTTGGATATGGAAATGGCTGTCAAAAACTTTACTTTAAATACTTTATTTCCTAATCAACAAGCTTTTCTAAATGCCACCAGTTCTATAGGGGTGACATCTGCTATCAGTGATAATCGCAGTACTCGCTACAACATTTTTATAAGCTTCAAAAAAGATGATACAGCGCTGAGTTCTGAAGCTGAGGCGCGATAAATCGCAGATGAGACGCGATAAATCGCGTCTGTACAAGAAAGTTTAAAAACCGTGTGTTATGAGTCTCTAAACGGATAGGATCAGAACAGTCAGAATCACTATTTTAACGAATCGACTGGGGAGAACACTTTATGAATCTGGTTGAACTCCAGAACTGGCTGGACAATGCCACGTTTGCTGTATTATTTCTCACAATGTTGGTGTATTGGTGTGGGGCAGCTTTTCCTAATCTACCGACACTGGGGACTTTGGGAACTGCGGGAATGGCGATCGCTAATTTGTCTATAGCTACTCTGTTAGGGGCGCGATGGATCGAAGCTGGTTATTTTCCCCTGAGTAATCTCTATGAATCTCTATTTTTCTTGGTTTGGGGTATTACTGCTGTACATCTGTTTGCTGAGAACACTAGCCGTAGCCGCTTAGTAGGAGTTGTTACCGCACCTGTAGCAATGGGGATCACGGCTTTTGCAGCCCTCACTTTGCCATCAGAAATGCAATCAGCAGAACCTTTAGTACCTGCGCTCAAGTCTAATTGGCTGATGATGCACGTCAGTGTGATGATGTTGAGTTATGCCGCTTTGATGGTGGGATCATTACTAGCGATCGCCTTTTTGATTGTCACTCGTGGTCAAAACATCCAACTCCAAGGTAGTTCTGTGGGTAATGGCGGTTATCGCAGTAACGGCTACCGCTTGCACAAAGCTGGTGAACTCGTTACTCAACCAGCTACACCCCCGGCTGAAAATAATGGCTTTTCTCGCTTTGAAAGTAATAACAATGGTAAGGGTAATACTGCTGTTTTAAATTTAGTCACAGCTACTGATTTACCCACTGTAGTAACTGCCGAAGAACTACTTTCTCCACAGCGCCTGAGTCTAGCTGAAACCCTGGACAATATCAGTTATCGCGTCATTGGACTAGGATTTCCCCTGATCACTATAGATCGGAAGA
>PWQB01000505.1 GCA_003556955.1 Nostocaceae cyanobacterium CSSed10_463m | reverse complement strand
AGCGATCGTCTAGAACACTAGCATCACCAGCCAAAATAGCGTAGGTAACGTAACGCAAGATGATTTCCATGTCGCGCAAACAAGCAGCCATCCGACGGTTGGTGTAAGCGTTACCACCAGGAGCAATCAATTGGGGTTGTTCTTCAAACAAAGAACGAGCTGCGTTGGTAACGATAGCTGAAGCGTTGCTGGTAATCCGGTTAACAACATCTAAACGCTTGTTGCCTTCTTTAACAACGTTGGTTAAAGCGTCTAGTTGCTCGTTGCTTAAAAACTCGCCTCTGGAGTCGGCTTGAGAAACTACCTTGGTGAATACATCTAATGTCATGGACTTTAATCTCCTAATGTGTGAGATGTCTAGATTAAAACTAGCAATGTTTTTTTATTTTGCATGACAACTATGGGTCACGCAATTCCTACTTCACTGAGTCTTGCCTAAATTGCTTCAGGTCTTATAGATTCTCGATAGGTGTTTGGAGTCTCTGTAGCATTAACAGCGACTATTCAAGTCAGGAATGGTTAAAAACAAACTGGGGATCAAACTGCTTCTCACCTGAGCCTCATAATTCCTTGTTACCAGATGAACTAGCAATTATGAGAATCGGGGGTAATTTATGAGAAACCGGCAAACTTGATTAAATGGATGCCTTGTTTGACTTCTGTCTGTCGTTTAACCCCTTCAGCTTATGTTTATACAATGCTATAGATCCTTTATTTATTACAAATTATGAATAAATAAGATGCAGGAATAAGAACCACCTCAAATCCTTTACATACAAGGGCTTCGCCTGAGAAATGACCGTTTTTTGAGTAACATTACTTCACAGTTGTTACATTTTGCCTTAATATTCATGAGTTTTATATTTTATTTATTTTTTTAAAAGTCTTGCCAATACAAGACATTAGAGTTTTTATGAGTATTTTTAGCCAGTGCTGTTTTTATTAACAGATGTTAAAATAGTCTTTTTACATATTGCGAAAAATAGTTGTAATTCCTCTTTTCACAGTCAAAAAGCCCAAAAAAACTTTACAAATTGCAATACTAGGGAATAGGAACGAGGACAGTTCTATCTATTTGTGTTTGTCCTTCTGCCCTTATTTCCTGCTCAGTATGCAACATCTGTTTTAATGCATCTATCTAATGGATGAGATGTTCATACATCAGCCAACAACTCGCCGCCGCAGAATTTCTAGTAAAGTTGTGAATGTTTGAGGAGGGGGAGCTGTCACTTCTATCCAATCCTCAGAAACTGGGTGTTGCAATTTTAATCGCCAAGCGTGCAGTGCTTGACCGGGTAACTTGACCCCCACAGAATGAGCAGAACTATAAATAGGGTCGCCAACGATGGGATGACCGATTTTGGCACTGTGGACACGAATTTGATGTGTGCGTCCTGTTTCTAATTGAAAGAGGATTAATGTTTGGTTTCCTAGTCTTTCTAAAACTTGCCAATGAGTTACTGCGTTACGTCCGCCTTTTTCTAGAGGGACAACTGCCATTTTTTTTCTATCTTGGGGATGGCGACCAATGGGTTCGTCTATGATGCCATTTTCGGTTTTAGGCGCACCGTAAACCACACCCCAGTATTCTCTCCTTGCAGTTTTTGCCTGGAGTTGGGCTTGTAGGCTGTGATAGGCTATATCGGTTTTAGCGATCGCGATCGCCCCTGTTGTATCCTTATCTAACCGATGCACAATTCCCGGACGCTGCACACCACCAATTCCAGGAAGATGGGGACAATGTGCTAACAAAGCATTCACCAAAGTCCCATCGGGATGACCGGGTGCAGGATGGACGACTAAACCAGCAGGTTTATTGAGAATCAGTATATGGTCGTCTTCATAGAGGATATCTAGTGGAATATCTTCGGCTTGCACTTCCAGGGGTCGGATTTCTGGAATTTCTAAGATAATGCGATCGCCTAATTTGACATTGATTTTTTTAGTAGTGCAGATTTGCTCATTCAGGTGAACATTTCCCTGCTCAATTAATTGCTGGATGCGAGAACGGGATAAATCAGGTAATTTTTGTGAAAGGTAGCGATCAAGGCGATTCCCTGCGGCTTCTACTTGTAAATTAAATGCGGTCACAATTGTTTTCAACTAATTCCTCTAGATTGCAGTCAAGCACGGAGATATGGCAACTTGGTTAATTTTAACGGATTTATGTGCTGCATACCCCACAGCATTAATAACACTAAAAACCAGAAGCCAAGAATTTTAGGGCTAATTTAAAACTGCTATACATAATTGAATACTTACCACTAATACGGCTGTTCTATGTGTAACCAGTAATAATATCAGGTAATAGTTATTCCTTCATTTGTGCTTACAGCATAAGCACGGTAACTCTTGTCTAAGTTGAGTTTCCGGAAAAAAATAAAAAAAGTATATAAGTTTTGATTTACTTTTTCTTTACTGATTCATTATGATATTCATAAGATTTTTGGTTTTTTTTGCAAAAATTATAGTAACCTAAAAATTAGTAAGTCAACTATTTTTATCTACCATTTAGTTGAAAAGGGCTATTTTGCTGCTATGAACCATATTTCTAGGATTTAGCTGTAAATTGTGGTATCTGAGACTCAAAATAGTACAGGGTGACTCTTTATCTCCACACAACACTAGACATCTTTCCAGTGCTGATCAAGTGAGAAAGTCCATATCTACCAGCAGAGGATGGAAAAAGTCCTCATTGAAGGGAGATTGAATCTCAACTAGCTACCTTTGCTTATTCCACCTGAAAAGGGGGTTAGCGATGACAATCACCCTCACCTCAGCCCCATATAGCAAAAGTCAAAATTCAAATACTTTCGCCATGTCCTAACTTCCTTGGCGGTTGCTATATACGGTGTTATAGTTTGACTCAGTGCAGAGGTTTTGGCGATCGCCTTGTGGAGACAATTTACTCTTGTAGTTGTGTAAGCGGTAAGACACTGCCATTGATATCTACTTAGTTATTTATAATACAGCGCATTATAGTTAAATTTAACTTGAGGTGCTGATGTGCTGAAATATAAATCTAAGTAATACGGTAACGAGCAATATTTTTGCTACTGATGGGCGAGAGCCAATGGTCTGTATTCAAAACTTAAGTTACTGTTAAGTTAGCCAAATTAGCGTCATACCAGAATATCCAATTGGTTTTGGAAATCCTTTTTTCCAGCAACCAGTTCGATTACTTGATTATTTTCCCATCATCTGATTGGGTTGAGTCCGCCGAATGTACATTCGATGAACTATAGCTTAACAGATATTGGCAATTTAGGAGTCAGGGGTGAAGAGTATCTGTACTAACTCAAAGGTGACAGCTATATTTAGCTGAATACTACTTTGAAAAATTTCCTT
>PWQB01000624.1 GCA_003556955.1 Nostocaceae cyanobacterium CSSed10_463m | reverse complement strand
GGTTTGTGCTTGTGTCTCAATTGGCTGAACGTCACTGTAGCCCATTTGACCGGCGATTGTGCGAAACACAGATATTTGTCCTTCAAAATCTAGCTTCTCAGTTTGGGAAAGCAAATTTTTGATTGCATCAGTACGGTTGTAATTATCTGGCATTCCCACTACTTGCTCTCCCATAGCCGCAGCCCAAGCATACCAAACTAAAAGTTGATTATTTTCTTTAATCGCGCCATAAGCACGGGAATAATCTGTATCTTTACCCTCTACAATATCTCGCATAATTGTTAATTGTTGCTCAGGTGACAACTTTAAATATTCTCCTAAAAGCATCGGTGAAAGTTGTGGTTCAGCCGCATTTGGAGCCGCCGGAGTAATGGATTTACCCATTTTTTCATAAACAAAATAAAACCATGCTAATTTAGCATCGGTATCTAAAGCATTAAACCCTTCCACTACTTTGATAGTTTCATTGCTGAGTGCTTGGGAAACTGTTTTATTGGAAGTTGTAGTCATAATCTATCTCGATAATTTATGAATTAATCCTATTAAGGACTACCAAAATTTCTGATTAAAAATCTACTTCCGAAAGTAAGAGTTAAATTAAATAGTTTTGATCTAACTTTAGTAGATGTATAAGTCTCCCTTCAGACAGAAAGGAAATTCCCACTATCTTTGGTAAAATCGCCCCAGGAATTGCAAAATTACCCAAGGTCTTATTTATGGCTGATCAAGTGAAACCCAATGCAAATCAAGCTCCTACCCATGATGCACAATTAGCTGCTGATAATATGGCTAGTGGTAAAGAAAAAGCACCAAAGGTTGATTTTGATTCGGATTATGCAGCTGCACAGGAATTTAGTGTGAGTGAAATCGACCGGACAAATGAAGGTGCAGCAGCCGCTACAGCCGCCACCGCACCGGAACAAAAAGTTTCTGAAGTCAAAGAAACAAAAACACAAGCGCAATCGACAGGTAACCCTAAAGACTATGTAGAAATGGCAAAGGAAGTTGGGGGTTCTAGAACTGAGTCTGTAACTAATGTTAGTGATGATTTAGTACAAAAAGCTTTCAAAAAAGGTCAGCCAAAACAGTGATTTTTTCTAATTCTTCCGTAGTAATGAAGATGCTATTTTCCCAGCATCTCTATAGGGGGAGCTTTGGAGAGGGGTTATTTAGGGCTTGCTGAATAATGGTGAAACCGTTATACATCAACCTCTGGGTTATCTGGGGAACCATATTCGGGGACCCAAGCCCAGCCAATGGTAAATTTATGGAATCGCAACATATCCATCACACCGACAGCCGGCAAAGCTGCACCAAATAACTCCGGACGCTGCGTCATACAAGCACCCACTAGTAAACCGCCATTACTGCCACCTGCGATCGCTAACTTTGCAGGGCGTGATCAGCCTAAAATAGTGGAACAGGTATCTTGCCTATTTTGGGTTGGGAAAATTCACCCATGTCCTATATCCAACCATTTTAAGCCGTTACTAACTTTTCGCCTGACAGCATCCGCACGGCGGCTTCAAGCAAAGCTTCTTCTAGATAGGGCTTAGTAAAGTAGCCACTAGCACCGAGTTGAATAGCCATTTGTCGGTGTTTGTCTGCACCTCTGGAGGTGAGCATGGCTATGGGTAGGTGGTTGAGGGTGGAGTCTTTTTGAATGCGAGAGAGTAATTCTAGTCCGTCACAACGGGGCATTTCAATATCGCAAAATACGATGTCGCAAGGTAGACCAGAACGCAGTTTGTCCCAAGCTTCCTGTCCATCACGCGCCTGTTCAACGCGATAACCAGCTTTGGTAAATGTTAGCGAGAGTAACTCTCTAACTGTAATGGAGTCATCGACAATCAGCACAGTGGGGTCAATTTTCTCTACCGTTACTTCTGGTACATGGGGATCTTGTTGTTGCTGCTGCCAAAGTTTACTACCGTTGTGTTTAGAAATCCGTCCTTGGAAGATTTCGATAATCTCTAGTACATCAGCGATGGGCATGATGCGACCATCACCTAAGACGGTAGCACCAGCAACACCAATGGGTTTGGGTGCTGGGCTTTCAAATTGTTTAATTACAATTTCTTGCTCACTCAGCACTAAGTCAATTTGTAAAGCAATTAAGGTATTTCCCGATCGCACTACCACAACTGAAACCATATCATCATCTCGGTTGCCACCATAAACATTACCGCGACTTAGCTGACGATTAAAAGTTAAAAGGTCTTTCAACGGTCGGAAGGGCAGTAATGTATCTCGCCAAGAAATATATGATTGTCCATCGGGGTGATGCTGAATACTTTTTACAGGGATATCTAGGGTGTCTTCTACCCCATCCATCGGGAAGGCTATTCGCGCTTTATCAGAAACACAGCATAGAGCCTTGCAAATACTCAAGGTCAATGGTAGACGAATAGTAAAGGTGGTTCCTTTGCCGATAGTCGAATCTGTGTTGACTATGCCACGAATTTCGCTAATTTCCGAACGCACTACATCCATTCCCACACCACGGCCAGAAATCTCGTCTGCTTTGTCTTTGATACTAAAACCAGCTTGGAACAGCAGATCATAAACTTCTAGACGCGAAATAGATTTTGCTTGCTCTGGTGTAATCATACCCAGTTGTACAGCTTTTGTCTTGATTCGTTCTGGATCGATACCAGCACCGTCATCACCTACAGAAATGACTGTTTGGTTCCCTTGATAAAAAGCCCGAATCGTAATGTATCCTGCGGGTGGTTTACCAGCTTTTTTCCTAATATCTGGGGTTTCAATACCGTGAGCGATCGCATTGTTGAGCATATGAGTCAACGGATCGGTGAGATGATCTAAAATCATCTTGTCAATTAAAGTATCTCCCCCTTCAATCACCAAATTGACTTGTTTACCATACTTGATGGCGTTGTCTCTAACTCCGCGCCGCAGACGGTCGATTGTTTGGGAGAAAGGCACCATTCGCGCTCGTGTGAGTCCCTCTTGTAGCTGAGTTGTCACTTGGCGGAACTGTCGCGCTACTCTTTCGCTTTCTTCGGTTACAAAGTCAATGTCACTCGCTGACTCACGCACCCGGACAATAAATTCAATCATTTCTTGGGATAGGGTGTGGAAAGGAGTGAAGCGATCCATTTCTAACTCGCTAAAACCCATATCTGTATGGGAATCACCACTGTTAAAGTTAGATTCTTTGCTTCCTTGATATTCTCTGGTTTTACGACTAGCTAAAAGAGAAGCTTCCAATAGCGATCGCTCATACAATTCTTGCATTCTGGCTCCCACATCCGACAGATGTTGCACCTGAATCAGCAAGTTATCTAAAGATTGCCGTAGTCGTTCATGATCCTGTTCTAAGGTGTTGCG
>PWQB01000463.1 GCA_003556955.1 Nostocaceae cyanobacterium CSSed10_463m | reverse complement strand
TGAGAAGACTTCTAGCACTTCCCACATAAATCCTTCTGGAAATGCTGTGTGGAATAGGCTTGTGGATGTTTCAAAGTTTTCCTCAGTAGCTTTGTAATGTTGGGTATTCCCGATTAAGAGTTTGTAAGTTCCTGACTCGACTACATCTGATATTGTGTAGCTTGGGCCTCCATTGGTACTCATGCGGAACTTTTCATTGACAACCGATATCCACTGCTGGGGGTTGGTTTTGAAGTTCGCTTCGACATCGAAGGTTCTTACCAAGTTCTGCACTATGGCTTCTAGTGAACCTTGAGGATGATTACGTGTACTTTCTTTGGCGAGGTTTTCGTTGGAACGGGTATAGTCGGGAAATTTGCCATAGCGCCATTCAATATCAGTACTCTGTTCTAGTACTTTATCTCTGTGTTGCACCCAAAGGGGGAGGTTGTTAGAGTCGGTTGTGGTCATAGCAGTTTTGCTGAAAGTTTTAACTCCAATTTTCTGGATTTCGCAGTTACAACCCCTCTTTTTCAGTTATCAGTTATCAGTTATCAGTTATCGGGCTAAAAAATTGTGATCACTGTTTACTGTTTACTGTAATGGCTTGTTTCATTTCGCGGACGGCTCTTTCGATTCCTACTAATGCGGCTCGACTGATAATGGTATGACCAATGTTTAGTTCTTCCATTCCAGGTAGTGCAGCTACAGGATAAACGTTCCAGTAGGTGAGTCCATGTCCAGCGTTGACCCGCAAGCCTGCTTTTATTGCTTGCTCACACCCTTGGGCTAATACGGCTAATTCTTGCTGGCGAGTGCTTTCATCTTTAGCCTCAGCGTACTGTCCGGTGTGCAGTTCAATAAATTTCGCTTTTACCTTGACAGATGCTTCAATTTGTGCTGGCTGTGCGTCGATAAATAAACTTACTGGAATACTGGCGCTTTGCAATTTATCGACTATCTCACCTATTCTAGCAATTTGTCCGACAATATCTAATCCGCCTTCTGTGGTGACTTCTTCCCGCTTTTCGGGAACTAAGGTGACATAATAAGGTTTAATATCGAGTGCGATCGCTAACATTTCATCTGTAGCGGCCATTTCTAAATTTAGATGCGATCGCACTGTTTGCCGCAACAATAGCACATCTCTGTCTTGGATATGTCTTCGATCTTCCCGTAAATGCACTGTAATACCATCTGCACCCGCTAATTCTGCCAGTACAGCCGCCGCCACGGGGTCTGGTTCTACTGTCCGCCGGGCTTGACGAATGGTGGCGATGTGGTCAATGTTAACTCCCAATGTAGGCACCCTTGTATCTCCCTATCTATAATCCCTAAGTTTTGATATCAAATTTGAGTCAATGTAATTATAGTAGAGCGATCGCCTTTCGCAGAGCGGAGCATCGTCGCGTAAATTTCCCAGCAGGATTTAGAATAATATCTACACCCACTCTGTGAGGCGGTATGCTCTTAGAACTACAACAGATTATCGTCAAACCAGGACAAGAAATGTTGCTACAAGATATTAGTTGGCAGCAGTTAGAGAATATTTTGGCAGAAATGGGAGAAAAACGTGCAGCACGTATTTCTTATAGCAATGGTTGGCTAGAAATTATGGTTCCTTTACCTGAACACGAAAAAGATAAAGAATATATTGGAGATTTAGTGAAAATTTTGCTAGAAACACTCCAAATTGATTTTGAACCTTTTGGTTCCACTACACTGAAAAATGAACAAATGCGCCAAGCAGTGGAACCAGATACTTGTTTTTACATTCAAAATCAAGCTGCTGTAATTGGTAAAAATCGTCTTGATTTAACTATAGACCCACCACCAGATTTAGCAATTGAAATTGATATTACTTCCCGGACTCGATTTGATAATTATGAGATTTTGGGTGTTCCTGAACTGTGGCGATATACAAAACAAGGTTTAGAAATTTCATTGTTACAGGGAGGAAAGTATATAAAAGCGACATCTAGCCCTAATTTTCCTAATATCCCCATTGTGGAATTGATTAATGAATATGTTCAGCAATGTTTAACCATTGGTAGAAGTCAAGCTATGCGTAATTTTAGAACTTGGCTCAACAGTAATTTATCATAATTTTTGATTTATACAATATTAATTACAAGTAAAATAATTTAAGGATAAATCGGCACAAACTCATAGCTATCAGTGCCAGGTTGTTGTTGAACTTGGACTAAAGACATGGGACTTTTCATGCGATCGCCTGATCTATCAAACTGAATCGTTCCCGTTGCACCATCAACGGAAAAATCTGAATTTCGCATTGCCTGTTGCAGTCCTTCACGGGTATTACTTTTTTGCAAACCTGCAATAATCGCTTTAGTTGCATCATAAGACGTAGCCGTTCGCCAATTTACAGTTCCGCCCCAGAGTTTTCGAGCGTTTTTCTCAAAAGGATTGTCAGGAAATGCTTGGGAATGCCAAGGTACAGCAATTATCATACCGTTAATAGCTTCGCCTTCTTCTAAAACTTCGTTCCTGAATAAAGTAGAACTACTAAATATTGCTAACTGTCCTTGATTAGCTCGAGCTACTGCTAAACCTTCCTGGGTTCTTTCTATATAGATAGCTAATAGCAAGGCATTAGCGCCACTGCGGATAGCTTGATCGATGACTAATTTAGGGTCAAAATTGCTGGTAGAAATATCGCAAGCTGTGGGATTTATTTGACCACCAGCCTCCTGAATTGCTGTAATAAACCTATCCATAAACGATAAACTTACTACAGATTCGTGATCAAGACACATCAAAAAATTGTTTTTGCTGGCTATGTTTACAGCATAATTAGAAATGCTATCTGCTATCGAGCTAACACTAGGAGCAGTGCGGTAGATATAGTTACCAAGATTAGGGAGATTAGGGGCATAGCTAGTGGGGGTAATCATTACTAAGCCATGTAGTTGATAAACTGGGACTGCGGAGAGAGAAGCATTACTAGAATTATGTCCCAAGATAGCCAAAATATCGGGATCTTTGACAAATCGAGAAGCTAGTTCTGCGGCTTTACTTGGGTCATTATCATCATTAGCGATCGCCACTTTTAAAAGTTTGCCATTAATACTACCAGTCCTATTCAGATCATCTTGAGCTTGAGCAACACCACGCAGCATCTCTTTGGCTACATTAGGATTTGTGCCAATGGGTACACTTACAGCAATTTTGAGGTATTTATCTCTACGAATAGCTTTAGCATTGTTCAAGTAAATCAATGCTTCTGGGTCAGCAGGTTCTATTTTCCGATAAGACTCGAATTTCTCAATTGCAGTGGTACAATCACCTTGAGTAAATGCTTGAACTCCAGCTTGTTTATCTGGATTTGTATCTTGTGTCAATAAAATTTCTT
>PWQB01000493.1 GCA_003556955.1 Nostocaceae cyanobacterium CSSed10_463m | reverse complement strand
TGGGGGCAGATTTTAGTGGGGTGAAGGTGCATACGGATTCTCAGTCTGACCAGTTGAATCAGTCTATTCAAGCGAAGGCATTTACAACGGGGCAGGATGTGTTCTTTCGGCAGGGGGCATATCAGCCGGCGAGTGGTGGAGGG
The DNA here is from genome assembly GCA_003556955.1 of Nostocaceae cyanobacterium CSSed10_463m. The sequence continues at coordinate 3,223 of PWQB01000493.1, read as the reverse complement.
CAGGAGTTAATTGCCCATGAGTTGACCCATGTGGTGCAGCAGAATGGTGGTGGAGCGTTACAAAGGAGTGAACTTAAGCCTGATTTGGTGGTGCAGCGAGCAACGCTAAAGCAGGAATTAGTATCAGGAAGCAAGACCCTAGGTTTAGTAGGAGAGCATCATAACGAAATTGATCCAAAAGAGGAGATGATTATATGGGGAGAGGAAGGGATTGATGTGAAGTACGAGGACGCAGGGATTGATATGGAAGACAACGGAGGAATAACAGAGACACTGATACCAGATGAGAAACCACAAAGGATTTTGTTTGCTTGGGAGCATTTTAAGGAGAAACTCCTCGCCGAAGGATGGACTCTGGAGGATGCTAACTATTGCTACGGTACGGCATATAGTGATATGGAGATTCTATTGAATTCGTGGCGGGAAACAGGAAGTAACCAAGAGGCGATTACGTTGTTAAAGACGTGTCTTACAGAGATAGGGGAATTAATTAATGCAGTAAAAGACACGATAGCGGCAAGGCCAAATATGAGTCGATTCTACGCGACAGAAATGGATGGATGGCACAAGAGTTCAATTTCGCGAGTGCATAAGATAGAACGACAAATAGAGAAACTAAGAACTGACTATTTCACAGGTGAAAAATTCGCAGGTGAAAACGGAAAGCAAAAGGATAGGAGGAATGTGGAAGGATATCGGGTGGCAAGGAGTGTGAACATGTTACGTGGAGCGGAACAACTAGCACAAAAAACATCAGGGATGATTTACAAGATAGGAAACAGGCACATGGAAGACATAATTGACGGTAAGGCGGTGGAGAACGAAATAAGTAGTAGGATAGCTCTAAGGGAGCGGAAGGCATATAAAAAAGAGTACGAGGATATGAAGGATGAGAAAAGCGGGTATAGAGGGCTGGGTTAGTTGTCAGTTCTTGGTGACTGGGTGGAGGGAAGAAACCAGAGGAATTTAATCAACTACTCAAGCAACTTGCTCATCCTACCGTATGCTATTGCTCCCTATTGATTGTGTCGTGTGCTTTCCTAAGCGAAATGTCAAACCCAGCCTTTCACTTCAGTATCCGTTAGCGGTCGCTCTAACTTGGCATACTCACTCTTAGCCGATTGTAAAATATGTTTCATCTCCACAGGCTCACCAGCATCAGCAGCCAGAAAAGCTGCATTGAGGGCAATATTGCGAATATTACCGCCAGATACATTCAATTTCGCTAACTTACTGGGATCTAAATCTTGGGTAGGTGTTTGACGGGGGAAAATTCGCTGCCAAATTTCCGCCCGTTGACTAGCATCAGGGAAGGGGAACTGCACAACAAACCGAATCCGCCGCAGAAAGGCTTGATCTAGAGAACCTTTTAAATTAGTGGTGAGAATCGCTAAACCTCTATAAGACTCCATCCGTTGCAATAGATAGCCTACTTCTATATTGGCATGACGATCATGGCTGTCTTTCACTTCGCTGCGTTTACCAAATAAAGCATCAGCTTCATCAAAAAGCAAAATTGCTCCCCCAGTTTCGGCTGCGTCAAAGACTCGGCGCAGGTTTTTCTCAGTTTCTCCGATATATTTGCTCACTACTTGACTTAAATCAATCCGGTATAAGTCTAAACGCAGTTCATCAGCAATTACTTCGGCGGCCATTGTTTTACCTGTCCCACTAGCACCCGCAAATAAAGCGCTGATACCTAAACCACGTCCTCCTTTGTTGCCAAATCCCCATTGTTCATAGACTTTTGCCCGTTGACGGACATGGGCGGCAATATCTCGTAATACTTGGCGTTGTAATTCTGGTAATACTAAATCATCCCAGGTAGAACCGGCTTCAATTGGTTGTGCTAATTCGTCTAAACGGGGACGGGCTTGAGAACGGCAAGTATCCCACAAAAGAGTGCTGAGTGCTGAGTGAGGAGTCAGGAGTGAGGAGTCAGGAGTGTTGAGTGAGGAGTCATGAGTGGGTAGGGGCGGGTTTAAGCAGTTAGTCTGTGGTTCGTCGAAATCTTTAGTAAACCCGCCCGTACAGGAGTTAGGAGTGAGGAGTGCTGAGTTGTCGCCATTGCCCCATTTTCCTTTGGCTTCGGTGCAGATGGTGTGAATGGTGGCAGCATTGAGGCTGAAATGGGAAACTAAGGTGTCTACGTGTCCGTTGAGGGTGGGTGCTGCTTCACCGAGGGCATTTTGCCAAATTATTCTTTGTTCGGTAGTGCTGGGCTTGTGGACTTCGATGGCGATCAGGGGACGTTGCAGCGATCGCCTTCTCTCTCCAGTGCTAATTATCAACGGATTGGAGATATTTTCAATTAATCTACTAATTACAGCATCTTTAACGGGATCTGTAATATCAATTTCATCACAATCTAGCAGCAAAGCACTATTAGTTAACATTGATTCCCTTGACCACAAACGCAATAATTCATTGATTTCGTGATTACGGTAGTTGGTAATTGCTTTAGCTGACATTAGGTGTAAATTGAGATTAAGTAATTGGGAAGCTGTGGAGGCGATCGCTCTCTTAGATCCAACTTCATCCCCACACAACTGGATAATTGGTAATCTTGTCCCGACTGTTTGCGCCCAAGTTGTGGCTAATTGTTCAGCTAACTGCCGATGCGAAGCTACTTGAGTTTCATTTGTCCCTGTTAAAGGTTCAACAAAACCCTGTAACTTTTCATCTAAATGGTCAAAACCCATGAGATAATGTAATATTCTCTCATCAATTCGTAATGGACTCAGGTTGAGTGCCTGACCTTCGCCAATCTGAATCATTTGCCACTTTCGCAACGGTGCTGATGGTGTGAAAGCTTGCCAATAAACAGTGGGTAAAACTGCCATAGCTAAACTGAAAGTTGGATAAGGTAGTTTGGGATGATTACCTGGGGCGTTGCTGCATAAAAACCCCCAATTGGCATCTATTTCCATCCCCAAACACAGCAATAATAAATCTCGCTCAAAGTCTGATAAACCAAAGAGATGGCAGAGGTTACTCAGTGCATTATCACTACTCGATTCTGAAGTAAAATTTTCTTTGCTACTCTCTGTTTTCCCTAATGCAGTCCGAACTTTTGCTAATGCACTCATCAAATAATCCTGGTTAGCTTTGTGCCATGCAGGATTGTGATTTCTTAACTCATTTTTCATAAAACTTTTTAAAGTTACTTTTAAAATTGACAATCAAGAAATCACGACAACAGGCGCGATATACTGCTCAAATG
>PWQB01000702.1 GCA_003556955.1 Nostocaceae cyanobacterium CSSed10_463m | reverse complement strand
TGCTCTTCCGATCTAAGTCTTTCGGGGTTTACCAGACTTTCGGATTTTTCGGTTAACACCTAGCGCTGGTCGTTTTGTGATTGGTTTCGGGACAGCTTATCAGATTAGTGGTGAACAACTCGATAAACTGGTTCATATTAAAGGCAAATAAATAATTTATGCTTCAGTTTCAACCTCCCGGCTTTGGACATAAAGTTATTCATACGTCTCTAGGGACGATGGTGTACTATACCCAAACCACTGCCCCTTGGTTAAATGCTGAGACAGAAGATTTACCTCCGCTATTATTTCTGCATAATTTTGGAGGTGGGGCTTCTGCTTATGAATGGTCGAAGGTTTACCCAGCTTTTGCAGCTACGCACCGAATTTTAGCACCAGATTTAATTGGTTGGGGAGAATCTGCTCATCCCGTGCGAGACTATCAAATTAGGGATTATTTGAATACTATTCAGGAGTTTATCACCCAAACTTGCCGCCAACCAGTGACGGTAGTAGCTGCTTCTTTGACAGCAGCTTTCGCTATCCGTTTAGCTATTACCCATCCTGATTTATTCCAAAGCTTGTTTTTGGTCTGTCCCTCTGGGTTTGATGACTTTGGACAGGGGGCTGGACGCAGAATACCATTGCCAATTATTAACTCGCCTTTATTGGATAATTTAATTTATGCACTGGGCGCTGAAAATGAAATTGCTGTGAGAAATTTTTTGCAAAACTTTCTGTTTGCTAAACCAGAACGAGTTTCTCAAGAAATGGTCGCTGCTTATTTAACTTCTGCACAACAGCCAGATGCTAAGTTTTCTGCTTTGGCATTTTTGCGGGGAGACTTGTATTTTGATTTGAGTTTGTACATTCAGCAACTGAAAACTCCCACGGTGATGTTTTGGGGAGAAAAGGCACAATTTACCAGTATCAAGTTAGGGCGACGTTTAGCCAATCTGAATATCAGCGCCATTCGAGATTTTTATGCGATCGCAGATACCGGAATCTTACCCCATCTCGAAACTCCAGAAGTTGTCATTGGTTTATTACAGCCCTATTTGACAGCCACTTTGTAAAGACTTGTATGAGAATGTTACATTTTGTAATGTATATGCTAAGTATATGGCAACTAAATATCACAGGAATCTAAATATTTAGAAATATAAATCAAGTTTTAAGCATTGTAAAGGCAAGTGCGGAAAACGTGCTGACAGCGCTTAAACTAAGGGATAATCGGCAGACGATAGCATCATCAAGTTGATACAGTTAACATCAATCTCTTAAGATTGTTGACATTTCGCCTTTGGTGACTATAAAGCTTTATATTTAATAAAGATATATTGTTAACATTAGTAAAAAATCTGAAAAGATTGGGGGAAAATAAGTGCTATGAGTCGTGTAGGCGTTTTATTACTCAATCTCGGTGGCCCGGATAAGCTAGAGGATGTCGGGCCTTTTTTATATAACCTATTTTCCGATCCAGAAATTATTCGCCTACCGTTTCGCTGGCTGCAAAAACCCCTAGCTTGGTTTATTGCCTCACGGCGAACCAAAACATCTCAAGCTAATTATAAGCAAATTGGTGGCGGTTCCCCACTACGGCGAATCACTGAGGAACAAGGACAGGCTCTGAAACAACAGTTACGTGATTTAGGACAGGAAGTGAATATCTATGTGGGAATGCGTTATTGGCATCCTTACACAGAAGAGGCGATCGCACAAATCGCTGCGGATCAAATAGAACAGCTAGTCATCCTACCACTGTACCCACAATTTTCCATTAGTACTAGTGGTTCTAGCTTTCGGCTATTAGAGAAAATTTGGCAAGAACAGCCAGAACTACAGCCGAGTAATTATACTGTGATTCCCTCCTGGTACAAAGAACCAAGTTATTTGCAAGCTATGGCGGAACTCATAGCCCAAGAACTGGATCAATGTCCTAATCCTGATGAAGCGCATATATTTTTCAGCGCTCATGGCGTTCCCAAAAGCTACGTTGAAGAAGCTGGAGATCCCTATGAGCAAGAAATTGAAGAATGTACTGCGTTAATTATGCAGACGCTCAACCGACCCAATCTTTACACCCTAGCTTACCAAAGTCGTGTAGGTCCAGTAGAATGGCTGCAACCTTATACAGAAGATGCTCTCCAACAACTGGGCGCACAAGGTGTAAAAGATTTAGTTGTTGTACCGATCAGTTTTGTCTCAGAACACATCGAGACTCTACAAGAAATTGATATTGAATATCGAGAAATCGCTGAAGAGTCAGGAATACACAACTTCCGTCGCGCCTCTGCTCCCAATACTCATCCAGTATTTATTAAAGCACTGGCAGACCTAGTAATTGATGCCCTAAACAACCCCAGTTTCAAGCTTTCCCAAGCTGCACAAATGAAAAAAAGGGTGAAAATGTACCCTCAAGAAAACTGGGAATGGGGGATGACTACTAGCGCTGAAGTTTGGAATGGTCGGATTGCTATGTTAGGGTTTATTGCTTTAGTGATTGAGCTAGTTACTGGTCATGGTTTGCTACATTTAATTGGACTTTTGCAGTAAATTCACAATCCAATAGCAATTATCAAATTGGTGGGGACGCGAGACTTTGCGCCCCTATTTTATTTAAATATTCCATTAGTGAGACGTAATCTATTTTTAACCTTTGTAACGTGAAATTCAAGAGGTATTTAGATTATTCATTGTCACCTTGTAGAGACGCGATTCATCGCGTCTGTATGCCCGTATGCCTATTTATTGGAGTTCAATAATGAAAAAATTGATTAGCTTATCAGCCTTAACCCTAGCGATCGCCACCATAAATCTTCCTGCCATAGCTCAGGGTCAACAAATCCAGTATAATCAGAGCGCCCCTCGCATTAGCAGCACAACTGGTTTACCTGATCGCCATTACATCAGCTTGTATACTGGGGAACAGCCTTTATCTAGCATTACAATTCGTCCCTCAGAACTTATTGATCTTGGTGAAAACATTCGAGTCACCGATGAAGCCGGTGAAACCATTGAAGCAGAGGTTTCTAGAGAAGAGGACAGAGTTAAAATCAGTTTTGCTCAACCAGTAGCTTCTGGAACTACCCTAGAAATAGCCATGATGGATTTAGGATTTACACCACCTATGCCGGCTGGTCAAGTTTTCCACTATCAAGTCTCTGGTGATCACGTAGGCTTTCAGCGAGAGATTCCCTATGGTTTAGCACGAGTTCAGGTATTTTAATTTTATATCATGTCCGTTTAATTAGTTACGATTACCACAATCATGTCACCCCACCCCCAACCCCCTCACAAGGGTAGGTTTTTAATGTTATCTGTGAAGGCAAGACTTGGAAGACAAGGAGGGAAAGTAGACAAGGTAGATTTTATACGGGCGATAGTCTT
>PWQB01000346.1 GCA_003556955.1 Nostocaceae cyanobacterium CSSed10_463m | reverse complement strand
TTGGGATTATCATCAACATTCCAGACATAAGCTAAATCAAAAAATGGCGCAATTTGTAACTTAGGATCACCTGCGGCATCTCTTTGTACTGTAATGCGGTCTTCTACAAAAAATCTCACTCCATTGTCAGCCGCACGAGCATTTTGCCGATAGCCACGTACTGACTGACCACCACCAACTACAAATTGTTGCGAAGGTAATAAAGCATTGGGTGTGAGTTGAATTTCAGCTTGAGCAATTAATAAATTATCTGCACTTAAGCGTTGCACTCGCTGAATTTGCCCAAACCAACTAAAAAAGCGTCCATCAGGGAGGGGACTAGAATTAATTGTAGCATCAAAGACACCAACACCTAAATTAAATAGCGATCGCAATGCCCAAGCACCTTGAGCATCCCGGCGGACATAATCTTGTCCAAACTTAATCACACGGGTACGGCTATTACCGTCCTCATCGGGGCCTAAACCAAAAGGTGTCGGACCAGCAAAGGTAAAGGTTTGACCATTTTGAACAGTAAAACCTAAAGATAAAGCAAATTCTTCGCGCAGCGATCGCACTAGTGGTTGTCTATAACTAATTTCATACAGTTGAGATTCCCCACTAATATCCAGATCCCTAATTCTATTATCTCCCCGAACGATGCGATTATTATTAATTGAGGTTCGTAGTTGTACAGCACCATTCATGGCATTTAAAGGGACTCGATAATTTAAATCATAAAGATTCGAGCCTCCCTGCACTGTGCGATAATAAGAAGCGGTAACTTCATCACCAATTCCAGTCAGATTGCGATAAGTAGCGCTGACACCTAATCTTTCAGAACCGATGCTAGGTGGTGAGAAATTATCAACACTAACGACGGCATTAAAAGCTTTAGCTTCTTCTGCGCGCAGTATCAAAATACTTTTATCAATGCTACTTCCAGGACGTAAACTAGCTTCTATATTTGACAGTAACGGATCATTTTTTATTAACCTTAATTGGTCTTCTAATTTGCTTATGGACAAAGGTTTACTTATACCCAAAGCCACACGTGAGCGCAAATATTCAGGGTTTAAACGCTCATTTCCTTGAATTTCGATTGTTTCAACACTGCCTTCAAATACCCGAATTTCAACAATACCATTGCTAATTGTTTGGTTTACTAAAATTGCTCTGGAATTAATGTACCCATTCTCAAGATAAAGTTGGGTAATAGCATCACTAACTTCTTTCAACTCTCGTAAAGTCAGAGAACGTCCTTCAAAAGGACTAGTGATAGAATTTAAAGTTTCAGAAGTAAAAATTGTACTGCCTGTAACTTGGATTTTCTCTACCCGAACACTTTCCGAATCTTCAGTAGGTAAAGTTTCTGGAGTTGGAGTTGGTTGTAAAAATGGTTCATCTGATGATGGCAGAGGTTCGGGAACTGTCCCAGGCTGGGGAAATCGGTCTATATTTCTTTCGCCTCCTGGGTTTGGTGCTTGTGCCAGTGTAGGCAAGGTGAAAAATCCAAATATGCAATAAAAAACAAGGTAATTAGAAATTAAAATAAACAATCGATTATTTAAGTAATTATGCATTGTTGATTATGGGTGTTGCTGAGTAAAAGTATAAATTTGGATTACGCTTAAGGTGCATAGACGCAAGGAATAAGAGTTTGATATAGGACTCCTATTTGAATTTTGATAGCTTGCGTGGCGTAAGCCATACAAAACGACCTATACCTTGATTCCTTCTTCCCTGTTCCCTGTTCCCTGTTCCCTGTTCCCTGTTCCCTACCTCTACGAGTAAATTCATAAACCAAACCGGATTCCTATAGATTAAATTGTTGACTTTCATACCCTAATTCAGCAACGCCTGATTTCGACCCATAGCGTTTACTAATGTGCATAAACACAAATTTAGCTCCCTGTTATAGAAGTAGCAAATAATACCAAGGTTTTTGGTAAAAAAATTCTGATATCAGAATAACATTTAACCATGTTGCTGACTAATTTATACTGTTAAATTTTTTAATGTTTTTCTGCCCTATCTGCAATTATGGTATTGTGACTGTCGCCGCCAAATCAAATACTATGGCGGTAGCCGACTCTGAGAGGTAGGCTAGCAGCACCTTCAAAATACAGTCAAGGTAGTTACCGGTTAATATAGGAATCAAGTATCACCATATCTTTAGATTAAACCAGAGAGTATAATACGTAATTATTGAGCGTTATGTTCTGAATTTTAACTTTTGTAATCATTGAAAATAAGTGAAAACTCAATAAATTTTTATTCCAATTCTGGAAACTATGACATAACCTGTGTTGGTAAGTATGTAAAATGTTTTAAAGCAGAAGTAGCAGTATTAACAGCAAATCAAATCATCCTACATTGCAATTTGCGTGCATTTACGGGGTTCAAAGTCTATTAAATGACAATTAAAATATAATAAAGCTATAACTTATGGACATTCAACAAGCTTTAGCTTTTGTTGACACCTTAATTTTTGAGAAAACAGGTAAGCATCTCAGTGATTTACAAAGGCGGCTTCTAGATTCGTTTTGGTCAGATCCTCATTTACGCTACCACGATATTGCTGAAAAATACGGTTATTCAGTTAATTACCTCAAGCAAGATATCGGCCCTAAGTTATGGCAGCTGCTATCGGAAGGTTGTGGTGAAAAAGTCAGTAAAGCCAATTTTCGCTCGGCTTTAGAACGAAGATGGCATCAAACAGATACAACAAATACAAATGTAATTATTGAGGAAAATTTGCCCCTGACAACCTTCACACAGCAGGTTATCCCAACACCAGAATCATCATCTCCAAACGTGAATAATACTCCTCTGGAGACAATGAAGACATATCAAGACTGGGGAGATGCACCTGATGTCGGCGTTTTCTATAATCGCACTGAAGAATTGACGACTCTAGAAAAATGGATAGTCAATGATGGTTGTCGTTTGGTAGTCTTGCGAGGTATGGGAGGTATTGGTAAAACCCATCTCAGCGTTAAGTTAGCCGAACAAATTCAACATAATTTTGAATATTTGATTTGGCGATCGCTTGTTTCTGCTCCACCTCTGCAACAATTAACACGGGAACTACTCAATTTTTTGACCCAAGGTGAAGAAAACAATTTACCCATCAGACTAGAAGAACAAATCTCAACTCTGATGCAAATCTTGAAAACTAAACGGTGTTTATTAATCCTCGATAACACAGAAACGATTTTGAGAAGTGGTGTTTTAACAGGTCAATATCAACAAGGCTATGAAAACTACAGAACATTTTTTCAAGCTTTAGGACAACGCCAGCATAACAGTTGCTTACTCTTGACTACACGAGAGAAACCTAAAGAAATTAGCTTCATGCAAGGAGAAACATTACCTGTTCGTTGTTTCAAATT
>PWQB01000677.1 GCA_003556955.1 Nostocaceae cyanobacterium CSSed10_463m | reverse complement strand
GGCAATTCTTGCTTTATCATTTTCATTTATTGCTGCCATCTTTGAAGGTGTTGGTGTCAGTCTATTACTTTCTTTTCTGCAAACTATTACCAATCCAGATAGCGAACCATTTCGCACAGGTATTAGCTGGTTTGATACATTTTTCTTAGGAGTACAAACCTCACAAGATAGCCAGCTATATCGCATCTCTGGCTTGATTTTAATTAGTACCTTAATTCGTTCATTTTTCACTTATCTATCCCAAGTTTATACGGAAATAACTCAATTAAACCTAGTTGATAGACTACGGCGACAGATTTTCGAGAAACTCCAATCTGTACAAATTAGTTACTTTAATAATACTAAATCCGGGGAACTGATAAATATCCTGACTACGGAAATCGAAAGACTAAAACAAGCCTTTAGTGCTGCGGGATTTCTTTTTACTAGAATCTTGAATGCGAGTATCTACCTGATATCCATATTTCTGATATCTTGGCAGTTGTCAATCATTGCTCTAATGCTATTTAGTTTATTAGCTGTGGGTTTATCTACCTTAAATGCTCGTGTGCGTGAATCAAGTTTTGACGTTTCTATTGCTAATAACAATTTCACGGGGACAGCAGTAGAGTTCATTAATGGTATTAGAACAATTCAGGCTTTTTCTAGTCAGGATTTTGAGCGTAAACGTTATTATAATGCTAGCGCCAATGTGGTGAAAGCTTCTAGCAAAATAGCCTTTGCCTGGATGCTGGTTAAACCATTAGCAGAAGCATTAGCTACCACAATTCTGATTGGCATGATTATTCTGGCATTTACTGGTTTAGTAACTAATGGGGCGCTAAAAGTTGCTTCTTTGCTGACATTTTTCTTTGTGTTATTCCGGCTTGTGCCAATTATGCAAGATATCAATGGGGTGGGTGCATTCTTTAGTACTATGCAAGGTTCAGCAGCCATTGTTAAAAAACTATTAGAGATAGATGATAAATACTATTTTAAAAATGGCAAATTGCAGTTTACTGACCTCAAACGTTCCATAGATTTAGTATCAGTTGATTTTGGTTATGATGATCTGAGTTTGGTACTGAGTAACATTACACTGACTATTGAACGTGGCACAATGACAGCGCTGGTAGGGGCTTCTGGTGCTGGCAAAACTACACTCATAGATTTGATTCCGCGATTCTATGACCCAACTAGGGGAAATGTGTTAATCGATGGCGTGGATTTGCGGAATATTGACATTAATTCTTTGCGACGTAAAATTGCTGTAGTCAGCCAAGATACTTTTATTTTTAACACTTCCGTCCTGAATAATATTGCTTATGGAGCGCCAGAAGCCAGCAAAGACGAAATTTATCAAGCGGCTAAACTCGCCAATGCTTTAGAATTTATCGCAGAAATGCCCGCAGGTTTTGACACTCAACTAGGAGATAGAGGAGTCAGACTTTCTGGTGGTCAGCGTCAGCGAATTGCCATTGCTCGCGCTCTGCTCAGAAATCCAGAAATTCTGATTTTAGATGAAGCCACAAGTGCGCTAGATACCGTGTCAGAAAGGTTAATTCAAGAGTCAATAGAAAGCTTGGCTGTCGGTCGGACTGTGATTGTGATTGCTCATCGTTTATCGACTATTGTGAAAGCCAATAAAGTTGTGGTATTGGAACAGGGAAGAATCGTCGAACAGGGTGGATATCAAGAGTTGCTAGAGCAACAGGGCAAGTTTTGGAAATATCACCAAATGCAGCATCAATTAACTTAAATCAAATATTTTCACCACAAGGGATGAATATGAATTTCTCATTAGAGTCCAACTCTGTTTCAATTTTAATTTGTACTTGTAACCGAGCCGAAAGTTTGCTCCAGACTTTAGAATCTTTGGCGCTGGTGAACGTACCAGAAAACTTAGATTGTGAATTAATTGTAGTAGATAATGCTTCGAGCGATCGCACTGCCGAAGTCATTCAATCTTTTCCGATGCCGAATATGGTTTTACGCTACGTTAGCGAAACTAAACGCGGTTTATCTAACGCTCGCAATACAGGAATAGCCGCTGCACGAGGAAAAATCATTTTATTCACAGATGATGATGTCCGACTACCGCAAAACTGGATTGCACAAATGTGTCAACCCATTCTGTCTGGAACGGCGGAAGTTGTAGCCGGTGGTGTGAAAATTGCCGCACATCTAGAAAGAGATTGGATGCAACCTATCCATCGGGCTATTTTTGCCTCTTCGGAATTTATTGACCGGGAATCGCCTAACTGTTTAGTAGGGGCAAACATGGGATTTTTAAAAGAAATCTTAGCTAAAATTCCCGGCTTTGACCCTGAACTTGGAGCCGGGGCGATTGGGTATGGAGATGATACATTATTCACAGCCCAAATTCAACAAGCTGGATACCGCATTGCTTCAGCTTTAGATGTGGTTGTAGAACATCACTTTGATGAATCAAGATTACTACGTTCTCATCTGCTCAAAGCTGTAAAAAATGCTGGTAAAACATCAGCTTATCTGGCGTTTCACTGGCATCATACGCAAATCAATTATCCCCACTTACGTTTAATTAAGTGTTTGCTAAATTTGGCTTTTTGGCATTTGCAGACCTGGAAAAAGCCTCTAAATCAAGAAGGTTTATTACCAGGTGAATGGGAAGTTCTCCACATCATTTACTTTTATCGACAGTATTTAGTTGAATGGAAGCGAGAACGGAAATATCAAAAATATGGGTTAGTCAAATTAGCCTATTAGCAATTATATAGGAATAGGGAATAGGGAGTAGGGAAGAGGGAACAGGGAACAGAGAACAGAGAAGAAGGAATCAATCAAGGTATACGGAGTTTTAACATTAAGGACAACAAGGAATGCAAGAGAAGATTTCCATTTTTCCTCATATTGCTCGACAAGATATTGATGATTTAGGTGTAAATTCTCCTTGGGGTAAGTCTAAAAAGCTGTTTTGTATAGCCTATGATTTACCACCTTTAAAGACACCAATTGCTAATCGTGCTAATAAATTGTTAGAGCAATTTCAAAAAAGTTGGCATTTGCAAATCTTGACTGGTACTAAAGATGCATTTTTGCATACGCCAGCTAATATTCATTATGCTAAAACTTGGTATCCTCAAGGTTTAATTAAAATTCTCTCTAAGCTGAAGTTAGAGAAATTATTACAGTTATTGATTTGGCCTGATTCCGAAATATTTTGGATTTTACCTGCTTTATTCCGGGGCTACCGCTTGATTAAGCAGCAAAAACCTGATGCAATTTTTGTATTTATGATGCCTTATTCAGCAGGTTTAGTGGGAGTGTTGCTAAAGTGGTTAACAGGTTTGCCTTTGGTGTTGAGTTTGGATGATTCACCCACCTGCACTGATATGCATCCCACTTCTCCTAGCT
>PWQB01000235.1 GCA_003556955.1 Nostocaceae cyanobacterium CSSed10_463m | reverse complement strand
CTGCTCCCCTGCCTACCTCAGCAATGGAATATTTTTTTAATTGTCAGTCCCTTATCCCCCCTGCTCCCCTGCCTACCTCAGCAATGGAATATTTTTTTAATTGAAAGTCCCTGATATATGGGTTCTTCTCCTCTCCCCTCTGCCCCCTGCTCCCTTGACTGTTGTTTGAGTAGTGAATAATTTCTAATGGTAATCATTAAAGGAGCAGTTTTGCTGCTCATCTGATGTTCTCATTATCAAGCTTACCAGCTATACAACTTTTGAGCGTGGCTTTAGGAAACTTAAACAAATACAGTTGAGCAGTGATCATCAACTAGATATAGTTATGAAGATTATAGAGAATAGATTGTCTTGACAATATTGATAATTGTGTAACAATTTCATATCAGAGTGTAATATACTTGGCAAAGCTGAGATAAAAACTAAAGGATTCTGTTCTTACTAGTTCAATGTCAGCTAAAATAAAATCGATTCAACTACTTCAACCATTCATTTCTCATCTAAGTTGATGCCTAAACTGAAAAAAATAGAACCCCTACTGGGTGAAGAACTGCTCAAAAAAGTTAAAGAGCTAGAGAGCCTTAGCAAAGAAGATAAAGCCAAGCAGTGCGGCTACTATACCGTTACCAAAAATGGTATAGAGCGTGTGAATATGATGAAATTTTTGAATGCCCTCATTGATGCGGAAGGCATTCAGTTAGACAGTTCACCCAGTGCCAATGGACGTGGTGGGCGCAGTGCTAGTTATAGAATTAGCGTGCAATCAAACGGTAATTTATTGATAGGTTCAGCTTATACAAAACAGATGAATCTGCAACCAGGAGATGAGTTTCTCATCACCTTGGGTAAAAAACATATTCGTCTGAGACAGGTAGACGCAGATGAGAAGGAAGATATAGAAGCCATTGAGGCTACAGCTTAATAAATTTTTAGTTGTCAGTTGTCAGTTGTCAGTTCTGAATTTTTCCACTGGCTACTGACCATTGGCTAATGACCAATGACCAATGACCAATGACTAATGACTAATGACTAATGACTCAATTGCTGAAGTGCCTTATGGGTTACAGCCAAGCTGCATACTAATGTAACTTGCTCCTGTTCTAGTAAGCCTAAAATGTAATCATAATTATCTCGTGCTACCACAGGTAACTGGTGTAAACCTCGAAGGGACATCCGATCTAAAGCTTCAGACAATAGCTCATCTGGCCAAGCATAGATAATTTCAGTGGTACAAATATCAATGAGAGTTTGATGGGCTAAATTACTGGCAAATTCATTGCCAGAGTGGGAGTGATTTTGCGGTAGACGCAGAACCCGATTAATGTCTTCTATAGAGACGATACCCACTAATTGCTCTGCTTCATCAATTACTAAAGCACTGCGACAGCGATCGCGGATCATTTCTAGAGCTGCTTCTAAGACTCCCAAAGTTGCAGGCAACTTTTTTGGAGAAATTAACATAGCATCTTCTACCAAAATTTGCTGCAAAATTTCCGCCTGTTCGTCTTTTAATTCCGAAAGACCAATTTGTTGCAGATTAGAATTAGAGTTAAAATTTGGCTTTAGCTGTTCTATTATCCACACACTTAAACCGACTGCTGCCATTAAAGGTAAAACAATACGGTAGTCACGGGTTAATTCAAATAACATCAAAATAGCTGTTAATGGCGCTCTGACACTGGCTGCTAAAACTGCTGCCATTCCTACCATTGCATAGGCGGGAGGAGCTGCCATGATTTCACCCACTGCCGGAAATAAGAGGGTAACTGTTTTAGCATAAGCAGACCCAAAAGATGCACCCAAAAACATTGCTGGTGCAAATAAACCACCCACCCAGCCACTACTGGTACTGATGGCGGTCATCAATAATTTCAGGACTAACAATACAATTAATAATTGCAGAGAAAACTCAACATCCTGAAGCATTGCTTCCACAGTTTCATACCCGATGCCTAAAATTTGGGGAAATCGTAAAGCGACTATGCCGAGAATTACGCCACCAATCAAGGGATGAATGGGTTTAGGGATGTGTTTGAATAAACCAAAACCAGGAATTAACCCAGCAAAGCCAGCTTTTGCTATACGAATTGTGCCTGTATAAGTCAGAGAAACTAAACTAGCTCCTAAACCTAACCCTAGATACAGAGGTAATTCTAAAAGACTTCGGACTTGGTAAACAGGTAAATCAAAAGCAGGTTGTGCGCCCAAGCCAATTTGGGCAATTAATGCTGCTACGACTGCGGCTAACAGAACTACGCTCACCGCCGAAGTAGCAAAAGATGTGGCTCCCATAACGACTTCTAGCGCAAAAAATACCCCGGCGATGGGGGCGTTAAATCCAGCTGCTAGCCCAGCCGCAGCACCCGCCCCTAAAAGTAATCGTTGTCGCTCTTGAGACACTTTGAGAATTACAGACAACAGCATCCCAAAGTTTGCCCCAATTTCTACACTTGGCCCTTCAGTTCCTAAAGAAGCACCACTTCCCAAGGAAACAGATGCAGCTAACATTTTCGTAACTGGCCGCAATTGTTGCCTGGGTTCGCTTCCCTGAGCCGCCGCAATCATCGATGAAAGTCCAGGGCCAAAGTCTTGAGCATACCAGCGCATCAATCCCACAATTAAACCGCCGAGGATGGGAACACAGGCCAAAGTCCAATTCCCCCAAACACTGATTGCACTGAGGAATTTTTCTCGCATCAGGTGATCAATTAGCTCAATTAAATAGTGAAATGTGACTACGCCCATACCCGTACCACCGCCAATGAGTAGGGCTAAAAATAGTACAACCGTCTCTGGGGATAGTTGAAATCGGTTAATCAGTTGTGTTAAACGAGTAGAAGGTATAGGAAATATAGGTTGTTCCGTTACCTTCCTCAGTTCGCTGGGAGGCAAGAGAGTCATGGAGCTATGAGGTAAATGTAAGAAAAAACTTAAATTTTTAGCTGCTACTTCTTATTGTCAGCCATTCTTGATTAAGCCGACAAGTTCAGTGTAATTTGATGAATTTACAAAGCTTTAGTAAAAAAACATTCCGCTTGTTAAAATTTTTATCATGAGAATGGTTAAATAAGAGAGAATTAATTATCAACAGTCAAAAGATTTGTGATTTTAGATTGATGCACAGGCATGGCCAGGGGGCTGTTACCAAAACAACAATCCCAAATCCCAAACTGAAAATTGGTACGATCAACGATCGCTAGTAGGGTAAGACTCTAGGCTGGCTGATTGTCTGTAGAGAAAATCAAGTGTCTGTGAACTTAATGGATGCACCATTGGTGAGCAGGAAATAACAACCATCTTCACCCAAATCTAGCTATACTCATGTTGCGACCATTGAGCCATGCTTCGTAGAAATACAATTACACAGATCACCACT
>PWQB01000302.1 GCA_003556955.1 Nostocaceae cyanobacterium CSSed10_463m | reverse complement strand
GAGTGCATTGTGACCAAGCCCCCTTGGGGCGGGGTGTGGGGTGTGGGGTGTGGGGTGTGGGGGAAGAAATAGCCCCGTCTTCCCTACACCCAAAACCCTACCCCCAAAACCCTATTCGTGACCTGATTCCAATCTTGCCACAAATTAATTGAAACAGGGGGATGAGGCGGGAAGAGGGCGAAACTTTATTCAAAATTTAAAATCCCAAATCTACATGATTCCTATTAGTGATAATATTCGCCTGCGTCATCAACCAATTATTATTTATTGGCTAATTGGCATTAATATTGCCATCTTTTTATGGCAACTGAAATTAGAGTTTAGTGGGGAATTAGGAGCTTTTATCAATACTTGGGGTTTGATTCCCGCCCAAATTACTAATGCAGTTACCAATGCTATCCAAGTGAATCCAGCCGCTTGGGTAGTAGTATTTTGGCGTGTACCCTCCCTATTTTTGGGGATGTTTCTGCACGGTAGTTTTAGTCAAATTTTGGGCAATTTATTATTTTTATGGGTTTTTGGTAAAACTGTCGAAAATGTGATTGGACATGGATATTTTCTGGTATTATATTTGGGTGCAGGGATGCTGACAGCAATAGCCCAAATTATTTTAGAACCGAGTTTGACAATACCACTAATTGGAGCTAACAGTGCGATCGCTGCCATATTAGGAGCTTATGTATGCAAGTATCCTCAAATGAAAATCGACACAATTTTACCTCTGTTAATTGTGTACATTCCCCTTGAGATTCCCGCCTATTTGTATTTATTTTGGTGGTTTATACAACAGCTATTTTACGGCATTGGCAGCTTAAACATTCCTCCTGCTGGTGTAAATTCTGCGAGTTTAACATACTGGACGCAAATTTTGGGATTATTAATTGGTGCGGCCTTTATGCGATTTCGTCAACATAATTAAACATAAAACCTTGACCATATAGATACCCGACTTCTTAGAGAAGTCGGGTATCTGGATATTACGTTTTTTAAGTTTGAGCTACTTATCCAGTCCGGTTGAATACTTATTAAACGCGAAAACCTGCTCAACCTTTGCTTTATCTCCCCTCCTCGCTTGCACCGGAAAGGTATGATTGTACTAATCGTAACTAATTAAACGGACATGATAACTGTTAACTGTTAACTGTTAACTGTTAACTGTTAACTGTTAACTGTTAACTGCAATCCCACGCACAAAAATTTCGACACAAGTATCAATATAATCCTCACAACTATAGCTCTTTTGGTGATAGTTTACAGTCCGGCAGAGCATCCCTGCTAACAACATCCCTGTAAACATATCCACAGCCGGCAATGGATCAACTTCTAATCTCACCGTGCCTCGTTTCTGACTAGATTGCAGGTAATTAACCAATTTTTCACTCAAAGGCCTGGCAGCTTCTTGAATTACTTGCCTAGCTGCATCAGGATGACGTTTAGCCTCTCCAATGAAAGTCCGAATCAAATCTTCGTGTGCTTCCAGCATGGCATTATAAAGCTGGGCATAGTTTTTTAAATCAACTTCCAGATTCTGTGTCCAAGCTTCAGGATGAGCCAGGGCTTCTGTCTGGAGGGCTGAAGCATTCTCAATTACTGCCTTGAGAAGTTGTTCTTTGCTCGCAAAGTGGCGAAATAAAGTCACCTCATTTACTCTGGCAACACGAGCTATTTCACGAGTAGTTGCTCCTTGAACGCCTAAACTAGCAAATACCTGTGAGGCAGCTTCTATCAAACGTGTACGGGTAAGAGCAGATGAGCGGATAGTTCTAGTCATTTTGCTGGCACATACTTGCTTAAATGTTATTACACTTTGTTAAAAATGTTGCAAACAGAGTAAAACAAGTTTACACAATTTGATTAAACTTAAATATATTTTTATCAAATATTAGTTAAGATTTTACTCATTTTGGTCACAGGAACAACGATACCAGTTCTTAACTGATGAGGCGCTCTTTTAATAGCAGTAAATCCCAGTCTTAAATAAAATCCTTCAGCATAAAGACTAGCAGTTGTCATCACTTGCTTTATACCTTGATTAGCGGCTTCTTGACAAAAATGTGTCACTAAAGCTCGCCCTATGCCTTGACCTTGATAATAAGGATGCACATATAGGGCAATTAGTTCATCAACCATGAAACTAGCAAAACCTGCAAGATTATGGTTCTCAACAGCAACCCAAAAAATTTCGGCTTGCATCTTTTGCAAAATATTTTTACCATTAGGCTTGTTACGATAATTACGCCAAGCTAACAGCTGTTTTCGGGTGTAAAAAGTTGTAGGCAGAGCTTTGATGGCAGCAATATGAATTGCACTCATCACCCATGCGTCCTTTTCTTCCGCGAGTCGCAGAAATATTTGATGGCCGCTCAATTTTTTTGATGTACTAAACTTACTTTTGTGTATTAGCAATTTTCAGCCCCAGGCTAAAGCCTGTGGGCTGATGCTATTTCTCTGTATCTTTCTCCTTATCAACCTCTGGGGAAGGCTTTTTCAAAACTGGCTTGGGCAGATTATTGCTAGGTTTGGGAGTATCCTTTTTGAATGCTTGGGGAACTGCGGTTTTATTCTTTTTAGACTCTTGCAGTGCTGTGGCTTTATCCTTTTTGGATGCTTTGAGAAATCTCGGTGCAGTTTCTTGGGGTGGAGCTAATAGTGCCACAAAACCAAAGACGTTACGCCCCGGCAAAAATTTGGCTTTGAGTGAGACAAATACCGGATGTCCTTGGTCTTCTTTTTCCGCCTTCGGATTAAATCTGAAGGGTCTCACTGGTGCGTCCTTCCAGAATAAAGGCAGATGACTCGCCTTCATAAATTTCACCTTTCTCGTTGGCTCGGCCTGCTTAATATATTCGAGTCTTTCACGAGTAAAGTTGCGGAAAACAGAAATGCAAGGAGTTTGACAGACGGGAATAAATTGCCATAGTCCGGAAAATTTAAACTCGTTGTCTTCTAATTCTGCTGAAACTGTCTGTTGTTCTCGCCCCCTGTCAAATCCCACTAGCTGAAAAGTCATACTATGGGGTTGATCTTTACGCGGAAAATGAATGGCTTTAGGATACACAACTAGCCTAAAAGTCTTGTTGCCAGTGGTTTCTATTTCTTTGGTGAGAGCGTCAAATACTTTGCGTTTTTGGGGAATATAGAAAAGTGGGTATTCAACATTACCAATGGTAACTGTATTTTTACCATCTGCATTTAAGTTTACATCCCCAACAATTACCCCAATAGCTTGAAATATTGCTCCCGATTCTTCAACCTCTTCCTGAGATTCAGTATCAATAGTTACTTCTTCAGGTTCAGGTGGGGTTTGAAGTTGAGTTTCAGCCTCATTTGGCTCATTGGGGGTAGGTTCAGTAGATGACATAGTTGTTAGTTTTTTT
>PWQB01000802.1 GCA_003556955.1 Nostocaceae cyanobacterium CSSed10_463m | reverse complement strand
CAAGCGTGTTGAAGCTTATGGCTGGCACGTTCTCCATGTAAAAGATGGTAATACCGATTTAGATGCGATCGCTAAAGCCATTGAAGCAGCCAAAGCTGTCACCGACAAGCCCACCATGATTAAGGTAACCACCACCATCGGTTATGGTTCCCCCAACAAACAAAATACCGCCGGTGTTCACGGTGCTGCTTTAGGTACAGACGAAGTGGCTTTAACTCGGAAAGAACTCAACTGGGAACACGAACCTTTCGTCATTCCTCAAAACGTTCTTGACCACACACGCAAAGCAGTAGAACGTGGCGCAAGCTACGAAGCTGAATGGAACAAAGCGTTTGCTGACTACAAAGCTAAATATCCCCAAGAAGCAGCAGAATTTGAACGTTACGTTAGCGGTAAACTCCCCGACGGTTGGGATAAAGTTCTACCCAGCTACACCCCCGAAGACAAAGGACTACCTACCCGCAAACACTCAGAAAACTGTCTGAATAAATTAGCAGCAGTTTTACCTGAGTTAATTGGTGGTTCTGCTGACTTAACTCACTCCAACTTAACTGAACTCAAGGGTAAAGGCGACTTCCAAAAAGGACAATACCAAAACCCCAACGTCCACTTTGGTGTTCGGGAACACGGTATGGGCGCTATCTGTAACGGTATGGGCTTGCATGGTTCCGGTTTAATTCCCTACGGTGCGACCTTCTTAATCTTCACAGATTATATGCGGGCTGCTATCCGTTTATCTGCTTTGTCCCAAGTCGGTGCAATTTGGGTAATGACTCACGACTCTATTGGACAAGGTGAAGATGGCCCCACACACCAACCTATAGAAACCTTGGCTTCTTTGCGTGCTATTCCTAAATTGACTGTCATTCGTCCCGCCGATGGTAACGAATGCTCTGGTGCTTACAAAGTAGCCATTGAGAAGGCGAAACAAAATGCTCCTACTCTCTTGGCTTTCACCCGTCAAGCTGTTCCCAACTTGGCAGGTACATCAGTGGAGAATGTCGCTAAGGGTGGATACACATTGGTTGATTGTCAAGGTACACCAGATATTATCTTAATTGGTACTGGTTCCGAAGTTAGCCTCTGTGTCACCGCCGCCGAAAAACTCACAGCAGAAGGTAAGAAAGTCCGCGTGGTTTCTATGCCTTCCTCTGATTTGTTTGATGCACAAGATGCAGCTTATAGAGAGTCTGTATTACCTAAAGCTGTTACTAAGCGTTTGTCTGTAGAAGCTGCTTGTAGTTTCGGTTGGCATAAGTATGTAGGTAGTGAAGGTGATACTGTCTCTATTGACAGCTTTGGTGCCTCTGCTCCTGGTGGTACTTGTATGGAGAAGTTTGGCTTTAGTGTTGATAATGTTTTGGCTAAGGCTAAGGCTTTGTTGGGTTAATTAGCAACTGAATATTCTCTTACGTTTTTGTGAGGTAGGCTGCAAGGTCTACCTTTTTTTTAACGCAAAGGGGCGCGGAGGTAAGCGCAAAGTAACGCGGAGAGGTTTTGGGGAGGGTTTGGAGAGGATTTATAATTGGGGTGATGGGTTGTTTGATCAGGAGGATTTATGCCGGAAGTTTTTAATTATCATCAGGAGCTATATGACCGCATATCTCCTATTGTGGAGAAGTTGATTCAGGGGAATAGTTTGTATCAGGTTAAGTTAAAGAAGGGTGAGATGATTACAATGTTGGTAGATTTGTTTGGACAGTTTTCACCAGCAGAGATGCGGGAGATTCATGAGGATGATTTAATTAGAAGAATAGATAAAATTCTTGTATTAGAGGCTGTTTCTGGTACGTTAAATGATTTATCACCTGAGCAAATAGCAATTTTTGATGCAGTAGTAGAAGGTAAGTAAATCAGTGAATTATTTACTAGATTCAAATATTGTCTCTTATATCTTGAAGAAGAATGCAACTGTAGATAATAAATTACGGGAAGTCACTCGTAGAGGTGAAGAAGTATTTATCAGTTGCATTACTTACTATGAAATTAAAAGAGGGCTTTTATCTATCAATGCAACTAGACAGTTAGCCGAATTTAAACAATTTTTTGAAAAATATACAATTTTGTTATTAGATGATTTGGAAATTCTAGAGAAAGCCTGTGAAATTCATGTTGATTTAAAACGTAGGGGTTTGATGATTCAAGAGCAAGATATTTTGATTGCAGCTACTGCGATTACACGTGGTTTGATTTTAGTTTCTAATGACTCGGATTTGTTAAGGGTGTCAGGTATTATTTTAGAAAATTGGGCAAGCTCAGAATCTTAAATATCACAGGAGTAGTTAAGTGTTTCAGAAATTAAGAGGAGGATTCATGATAGGTCTTGGCTATATGCTTTCTCCTCTATCTTGGTGGAATGATGTCTTTTTTAATTTACCCATTGCTTTATTGTTTGGTTATTTGGTAAGCTGGGCTAAACCTAATTGGTTTTTACCATTTACAATTATTGGCTATTGGCTCTCTAATGTTTTGGGCATTGTGATGATGCAAATGGGAGCAATGGATATGTTTGTTAAAGACGATAAGCGCAACTTGAAAAGAGATTTACTGCTGGGTTTGGGTGGTTCAACTCTCTATACAATAGTTGTGGCGCTGCTGGTCTATTTTCATATTCTGGAAATACCTGATTTTTTGCAAAATCTCTAATACTTCAGTTAACTACAAAATCTCCTTGAGAACAGAGACTAATTTTTCTAGATGTGCAGGTTCATGAGTCGCCATTACAGATATGCGAATGCGACTTGTGGGAACTGTGGGGGGACGAATTGCTGGCGCAAAAATACCTTTACTAATTAACTGTTTACCAACTCTCAAGGCTTCTGCTGCACTGGATAATTGTAAACAAAGTATGGCTGATTCTGTGGGTAGTATTTTCAGTTGGGGTAATTCTTGGGAAATTAACTGTTTTAAATAATTGACGTTCTGCCAAAGTTTTTCTAAACGTTGCGGTTCTTGTTGTACAATTTTAATTGCTGCTAAGGCTGCTGCTGTGTCTGCTGGTGAAAGTGCAGTGGTGTAAATCCAACTGGGGGCGCGATTTCGCAGATAATCAATTAAGCTGGCGCTTCCGGCTATATACCCGCCTAAACTTCCCAAGGCTTTACTCAATGTGCCGACTTGAATAAGAGTATTACCTGTACAGTGAAAATGTTCGATGCACCCTGCGCCGGTTTTTCCTAGTACTGCAGTACTATGCGCTTCGTCTATGAGCAGCATACAACTAAATTCTGCTGCTATCTCTATGAGTGCCGGCAAAGGACATAAATCACCATCCATACTAAAGACACTATCGGTAATTATCAAACAACGGCGGTAGTTTTGGCGTTGCTGATGTAATTGCGTTTTTAATGCGGCTAGGTCACAATGGGGATATTCAATTAATT
>PWQB01000385.1 GCA_003556955.1 Nostocaceae cyanobacterium CSSed10_463m | reverse complement strand
TTAGCATTAGTTAGCTTTTTTGTATCGGAATCTGGATGGTGTTTTAAGACAAAGATGACTTAAAACTAGACAAACCCGATAAAGCAAGAATCTCCCGCTAAAACTGCGTTTGTAGCGGCGAGAGTGTCAAAAGTCATCGCATCTTGCCCTATGGCTGGTTGAAAGCTATTTCCCAAATAGGGGTAGTGGTTCACGAAAAAAAAGATTAAATTGACTCATTATTAACATTCTGCCAAAGACTGATCCTTTACCTTAGTAAGGTGAACAGGTGTGTTTTTTGCTATCCTTGCATATCTTTGGTGAGTGAACCTAGCACGGCATTAGCTCATGATGCCGCTTTCCCAGAGAGCCAGTTTTGGTAACCAAAAATCCGATAAACTAAAACAGGCAAAAGGAAAGAACTTTTTTTGAGAAACGGTTAAGTAAAAATCGGAGTGTTAGAACGAATGTACAATCAAGGTGCTGTTGAGGGTGCTGCCAACAAAGAATTAGGTAGCCGCGTCTTCGTTTACGAAGTGGTGGGTTTACGCCAGAACGAAGAAACTGATCAAACAAACTACCCAATTCGTAAAAGTGGCAGTGTGTTCATCAGAGTACCTTACAACCGCATGAATCAAGAAATGCGACGGATCACTCGCCTCGGCGGCAAAATTGTTAGTATCCAATCTGTAAGTACTCTAGAACAACTTAATGGTAAAGCCTCCCATGAGAGTGCTGAAAACAACAAGGAGTCTTTAGTTACATCTGAAAAAGCTGCTAACAGTGAGGGGAACGGTAAAGCCACGCCTGTTGCGAATAGTGAAGTCAAAGGCTTTGCTAAACCACCAGCTGAAGACCAGCTAAAAAAGAAGGACAAAAAAGGCAACACCATGACTCAAGCGAAAGCCAAAAAAGGCGCTGACGTTCCTGTCAATATCTACCGTCCTAATGCTCCATTCGTTGGTAAATGTATATCTAATGAACCGTTAGTTAAAAAAGACGGTATTGGTATTGTTCAGCATATCAAGTTTGATTTGTCTGGCGGTGATTTGAAATACGTAGAAGGTCAAAGTATTGGCATTATTCCCCCAGGTGTCGATAAGAATGGCAAGCCAGAAAAACTCAGACTGTATTCTATTGCTTCCACTCGTCACGGTGATGATGTGGATGATAAAACAGTTTCACTGTGTGTCCGCCAGTTGGAGTATAAACACCCAGAAACAGGCGAAACAGTCTACGGTGTGTGTTCTACTCACCTAACTCAACTTGAACCAGGCGCAGAGGTGAAAATCACTGGCCCAGTAGGTAAAGAAATGTTGTTACCTGAAGATCCAGAAGCCAAAGTGATCATGATGGCAACTGGAACAGGTATTGCTCCTATGCGGGCTTACCTGTGGCGGATGTTTAAGGATGCCGAAAGAGCAGCCAACCCAGAATACCAGTTTAAAGGATTCTCTTGGTTAATATTTGGTGTTCCCACCAGTCCAAACATCTTATATAAAGAAGAGCTGGAAGAAATGCAGGGCAAGTATCCTGATAACTTCCGTCTCACCTATGCTATCAGCCGGGAACAAAAAAATGCCCAAGGTGGCAGAATGTATATCCAAGACCGTGTAGCAGAACACGCTGATGAATTGTGGCAATTAATTAAAGAAGAAAAAACTCACACCTACATCTGCGGTTTGCGTGGTATGGAAGGTGGCATTGATGAAGCGCTCAGTGCTGCTGCTGCTAAGGAAGGAGTAGTTTGGAGTGATTACCAAAAGGAACTGAAAAAAGCTCATCGCTGGCACGTAGAAACTTACTAAGTGCTGATTTCTCAATGTTGATTTCTGAGTTATGAATGAGTGAGTAGGGTGGCATTGTCCACCCTACAATTGTTTTATATGGACAGCTGAGAACAGAGTTCTAAGTGCTTGATTTACCCACAGGAACCAATCCCTGGGGCTATACCAATAAAGCCATGATTAGCAGGCTAATTAGTATAAATCACTCAGCACTCAGCACTCAGCACTCAGCACTTAAAAATTAGGGTGCAAAATTTGTGGGAGTGAAACTAGGAATATTAGGTTTAGGCACTGTCGGCACAGGTACGGTGCAGTTACTGCAAGATGTGGTGGGACGTAACCCGTTATTGCAGGAAGTAGAAATATATCGTGTAGGAGTGCGATCGCTTGCTAAAATTCGGGATGTAGAATTACCTGCCGATGTCTTAACTACAGATTTAGAGTCTATTGTCAATGACCCGGCGGTAGATATTGTTGTGGAGTTAATTGGGGGACTGGAACCTGCGCGATCGCTCATTCTCCAAGCTTTAAAAAATGGTAAACACGTTGTCACCGCCAATAAAGCGGCGATCGCACGTTTTGGGGCAGAAATCTTTACAACTGCCAATCAAGCCGGGGTATATGTGATGTTAGAAGCGGCTGTAGGCGGAGGGATTCCAGTAATTCAACCCCTGAAGCAGTCTTTAAGTGTTAACCGTATTCATACTATTACAGGCATCGTTAACGGTACAACTAACTACATCCTCACCAGGATGCAAACCGAAGGTAGTAACTTCAGCGATGTCTTAGCTGATGCCCAAAGATTAGGTTATGCCGAAGCTGACCCCACAGCTGATGTAGACGGCTTAGACGCAGCCGATAAAATTGCGATCCTGGCATCATTAGGCTTTGATGGACGCATTAATTTAGAAGAAGTTTATTGTGAAGGCATTAGGCAAGTTAGTAAGACAGATATTACTTATGCCGAAAAACTGGGATTTGTGATTAAATTGTTAGCGATCGCTAAACAATACACACCTTCATCTCCCCTCTCCGTCAG
Organism: Nostocaceae cyanobacterium CSSed10_463m; assembly: GCA_003556955.1. The sequence continues at coordinate 578 of PWQB01000385.1, read as the reverse complement.
AGTGCATCCTACCTTGGTAGCCAAAACACATCCGTTAGCTAGCATTAACGGTGTATATAATGCCATTCTCGTAGAAGGTGAACCCATCGGGCAGGTAATGTTTTTTGGCCCTGGTGCAGGTGCGGGTGCAACAGCTAGTGCCGTCACCTCGGATATCTTGAATTTAGTTGCTGTCCTCAAAACCAGTACAACTAACCCCAATCCCCTATTAACCTGTGGACACCAAGATTACTGTGAAATTGCCCCAATTACAGAACTTGTAACGCGATTTTATGCCCGCTTCCTGACCAAAGACCAACCAGGAGTGATTGGTAAATTGGGTACTTGTTTTGGTAACTATGGCGTGAGTTTAGAGTCAGTAGTCCAAACAGGCTTTCAGGAAGGACTAGCAGAAATTGTGGTTGTCACTCACGATGTGCGAGAAGGCGATTTTCGGCAAGCCCTGACAGAAATTCAGAATTTAGAGGCGATAGATAGTATTCCCAGTTTACTGCGCGTCTTGTAAATAGGCTGAGAAATTGCTAGTAAACCCGTAGGGGCGGGTATGGCTACGCCACGCAAGCTATCACAGATATGAT
>PWQB01000291.1 GCA_003556955.1 Nostocaceae cyanobacterium CSSed10_463m | reverse complement strand
CCATCAATAAAAAGCCAACCATTGCGGCTCGACCGTTTAAGCGTTCAGCATATTCATTAAAACCAAATTTGGGATCTTCTAATTTGGGGGTAACTGTTGGTTGTGATTGTGTCATTTTCCTGGAACCTCTTTTTTGGCAAACGGGAGTTAAAACAGTTATCAGTTATCAGTTATCAGTTATCAAGATTTCAGATGGCATTGGGAGCCAGACTGAAATAAACTTTTTTAAAAAAGTTGGAGCTTGTAACTCCTAAGTTGATTATTGGTAACTGATGGGGGTGATGGCGCTGCTTAAATAGCAACATCTCAGGGAGCATCGGCTACAATGAGCGTTCCAAAAACCCTACAAACATTATTTTAACAATTTGTAATGTTTTTTTATATATTGTATAAACCCTGGGGCAATAGTCAAGGGTGGGAGTTTCGTAGCTTGCTAGTGGGGTGGAGAAAGGTAGGTTAGTAGTTAGTTATCCCGAATACGGAAGTGCAAGCCTGATACTGGCAGGCTAAAGTGGAACAAAAAATCATTAGAGGCGGAACATGGAAATCGGCGTTCCTAGAGAGTCTAAGGATCAAGAGTTTCGGGTAGGTTTGAGTCCTTCGAGTGTGCGGGTGCTGCGGGAAAATGGTCATGCCATTTTTGTTGAGACTCAAGCAGGTAGTGGTGCGGGATTTACAGATGATGAATATCAAGAAGCTGGGGCTGAGATTGTCTCAAACCCTGACTTAACTTGGAATCGGGAGCTAGTTGTCAAAGTTAAAGAACCTTTGTCTAACGAGTATAAGTTTTTACAAAAAGAACAGATTTTATTTACTTATTTGCATTTAGCAGCTGATCGCAAATTGACCGAGCATTTAATTGATTGTGGCACTTGTGCGATCGCCTACGAAACCGTAGAACAAGCCGGTGTTAACAAACTACCCCTGCTAAGTCCCATGAGCATTATTGCAGGTAGACTAGCAGTACAATTTGGAGCCAGATTTCTAGAACGCCAGCAAGGTGGTAGAGGAGTTCTCTTAGGTGGTGTCCCCGGAGTCAAAGCCGGAAAAGTCGTAATTTTAGGCGGTGGTGTTGTCGGTACAGAAGCCGCTAAAATTGCCGTAGGTATGGGTGCGGCTGTGCAAATCTTAGATGTAAATGTCGAGCGTTTATCTTACTTAGAAACCTTATTTGGTTCGAGAGTCGAATTGCTTTACAGTAACTCAGCTCACATCGAAGCAGCTATTAAACAAGCTGATTTACTTATTGGTGCAGTTTTAATTCCAGGACGGAGAGCGCCAATATTAGTATCCCGTGAATTGGTCAAACAAATGCACCCCGGCTCAGTTATTGTAGATGTTGCAGTAGACCAAGGCGGTTGTGTGGAAACACTACACGTAACATCACACACAAATCCTGTATATATTGAAGAAGGTGTAGTACATTATGGTGTTCCTAATATGCCAGGTGCAGTACCTTGGACAGCAACACAAGCACTAAATAACAGTACATTACCCTATGTTGTGCAGTTAGCAAATCTAGGCATCAAAGCATTAGATGTTAACCCAGCATTAGCTAAAGGTTTGAATGTCCAAAATCATCGCCTAGTACATCCGGCTGTACAAGAAGTATTCCCCGATTTAGTAAATTAAAAATTTCGTGATTGCTTCAGACTGAAATCTGAAAACACATAAACAAAGCCTGCATAAGCAGGCTCATTTTTTCTATCTAATTAACCAGATTTATCTATTTTTAAGGTATAATTAGTTGTAATAAAAATAATTTTTATCTTGATAGCTAGTTAGTAGCATCGACTAATAAAAATGAAACCTGTCAGTTCGCACATACCAAAACAAATAGAACTACCACTAGAATTAGTAACTTATCAAAATAAATTTACTTTCATAGATTTATTTGCTGGTATTGGTGGATTTAGAATCGCTTTAGAAAAACTAGGTGGTCAATGCTTGGGATATTCTGAAGTTGACAAACAAGCGATCAAAGTCTATCAACGAAATTTTATTAGCTACTTAAATCGAGATGAACTTGAGTTAGGAGATATTACCAAAATAAGTGAACTTCCGCCTAATATTGACATTATAGTTGGTGGCGTTCCCTGTCAACCCTGGTCAGTTGCAGGTTGCTTAAGAGGATTTGAAGATCCCAGAGGTAAATTATGGTTTGACGTAATTCGATTAGTTGAAAAAAGTCAACCTAAAGGCTTTATCTTTGAAAATGTCAGTGGATTAGCAAGTCCTAAAAATAGAGATAATTTAGAACTTATTTTGCAAGAATTGCAGAATGTAGGATATTGCGTTAAATGGAAAACCTTAAGCGCTTATGACTTTGGTTTACCTCAAAATAGAGATAGAGTTTTTATTGTGGGAGTTAGAAATGATCTAGAAAAGTGTCAAGAATATAAATTTCCTCAGCCTTTAAATATTCACCCCAAGGTTTTAGACGTTTTAGACGACCTGAAAAATGTCAAAGTTGTGGAAAAAGTTAAATTAGATTCACATACTTTATTTAAAGGGGTGATTCCACCATCAAGAACTAGATTTCAAAAAAACGACGAATTAAATGATTTTTTTATTTTCTCAGATTTAAGAAATGGACATACAACCGTTCATTCTTGGGATATTATCCCCACAAGTGACAGAGAGAAAATGATTTGTTTAACTCTTCTACGACATAGAAGAAGTAAAAAATATGGCGAAAAAGATGGAAATCCTTTGTCACTAAGCAATTTTAAAGAGATCATATCTGATATCCAGGTAACGGAATTAAATAAACTGGTCGAAAAATCAATATTTCGTTTAACTGCTGATAATAAGTATGAATTTGTCAACTCTAAAAATATGACAGGTATTAATGATATTTATCGAATTATTTTACCTACTGCTGATATTGTGCCAACTTTAACAGCCACTGGCGCTAAAGACTATATAGCAACAGTATCTATTTATGCTAATCATCCTGAAGAGTATAAAAGTCTGTTTTTGGAAAAAATATATAAAAAGAAAAAATATATCCCAATTACTGCAAAGCACGCTTGTAAATTACAAGGATTTCCCACAAATTTTGAATATCATGAAAGAGATGATACTGCGAGAAAGCACTTTGGTAATGCTGTTCCTGTACCTGTCGTTGAGTATGTAGCTAAAGAATTACTCAAAATACTGGAAATCTAGTTTTCAGTTAGAAGATTCATTTTGATAAAAAATATCATAAAATTCTGCTGCAAAATTTTCTTGACCTAATTCAACAAAAAGTGCTTGAAGTTGCTCAAATGTGTTTTCTGTTCCAGAACAAAAATCCCAAAACTCATTTTCAACCCATATATCTTTGTTCACATCCAAGGAACAATTAATTAACTTACTTTTTTGTTGTTCATACCAAGATTT
>PWQB01000373.1 GCA_003556955.1 Nostocaceae cyanobacterium CSSed10_463m | reverse complement strand
GCTGCGCTCCGAATTCAAAATTCAAAATTCAAAATTCAAAATTAAATACCCCACGGATAAATCCGCGGCTTGAATTAATGTTGTCATTGGTCATCTTCTCCCCCCTGCACCCTGCGCCCCTTCGACTGCGCTCAGGGCAAGCCTGCCCCCCTGCCTCTTTCCCCCTGCCTCTTTCCCTTGGTCATTGAAATACAACGGATACAATTACAATTAGTGAAAGGTACTTAATATTTCTTTATATCATGCAAGTAACCACAACTTCCTCCACAGCTCCAATTCCGGGACAATATTGGCAGTGGCGAGGTCATAATATCTACTATGTCCATGCAGGAGAAAAACACCCACAACGTCCACCTCTACTGCTAGTGCATGGTTTTGGCGCATCCACAGACCATTGGCGCAAGAATATCACGGGACTGTGCCAAGATTTTGAGGTATTTGCGATCGACCTTTTAGGATTTGGTCGTTCAGCTAAACCAAAGTTGCAATATAGCGGTGATTTATGGCGTGATCAACTGGCTGAGTTTATTAGTGAAGTTATTGGTCAAAAAGCCGTCTTAGCAGGTAACTCCCTGGGCGGCTATGCTTGTTTGTGTGTTGCAGCCCAATGTCCCGATGCTGCGGCTGGTTTAGTCTTACTTAATAGTGCTGGCCCATTTAGCCAAAACTCATCCACCTCTGAACCGGAAGCGTTACAAGCACAAATTCAAGCTCCCAAACAACCCTCAGCTTTACAAAAACTTCTGGGTGATTGTGTGAAGTGGATTTTTCAACAACCTTTGAGTCAAGTTCTGTTATTTCAATACGTCAAACAGCGTTGGGTAATTCGCCAAACCCTAGAAAAAGTTTATCTTGACAAAAGTGCTATTACTAAGCAATTGATAGATGAAATTGCACGTCCTGCTGATGATCCTGGGGCTTTGGATGTATTTGTTTCAGTTTTTAGCACTCCCCAAGGAGAAAAAGTTGATGTGCTGTTAAAACAATTAACTTGTTCTGTATTATTACTATGGGGAGAAGCTGATCCTTGGATGAATGCTAGAGACCGTTCCCAAAAGTTTCGTCAATACTATCCTGAATTAACAGAACATTTTCTGCGTGCAGGTCATTGTCCCCATGATGAAGTGCCAGACCAGGTAAACCCACTTTTACGCGATTGGGTGTTATCAATTGCTCAATGAAAAATCACTAAACAGCCAAAAAACCTGGTACGGGTTGACCAGGTTTTTATAGGTTCACAGTTCTGCAATTGTTAAACTTGTTAATTATTTAAAGGTTCAAAACTAAGGTTTACAGAGCATCTTAACAACACCAGCAATTCCACTGTTTCCGTTTCAGGATTTGGCTTTGACCATAAATTTAGGTTTTTGCCACTTCATTGATTTGCTGATACTTGTTTGGGTTGATGACAGGGGACACACAGTCATTTACCCTGGGGGTTAGTTGTTTTTCTTTTGTGTCCTATTGATTAAGTTATCACTAACTTGGTGATATGCAATCCTGAATTTACCAAAGTTAATGTTTTGTTTCAGTCGGTAATAAATAACAGTAGTTACAGGTATTTTCAGGTAAATAGACCACTTGGTAGGGGCGCAAGGCCTTGCGCCCCTACGACAGATGTGGTTCAAATACATGAAAACGGCTGTAACTAACTTTGAACTGTATTCGCAGACTGGTTAAATAACAAATCTCGTGATTTTTCCAGATCAATTTCCTGATGTTTGAATGTTTCGGCTTTGGCGTAAGCGCGACTAGTCGCCGGACGAGCTTGAATGGTTGCAAACCACCGTTGCAAATGGGGAAAATCTTCTAGTTTCTGGCTTTGGCTTTCATGGTGAACAATCCAAGGATAAGCAGCAATATCGGCGATGGAATAATCGCCAGCGACAAATTCTCTATCTGCTAGGCGTTTATTTAGTACTGCATACAAGCGTCCTGTTTCTTTAACATAGCGATTGATGGCGTACTCAATCTTTTCAGGTGCGTATTTGCTAAAGTGATGGTTCTGTCCCGCCATTGGGCCGAGTCCCCCCATCTGCCAAAATAACCACTGGAGGACTTCAACGCGATCGCGCAAATTTTCCGGCAGCAATTTTCGGGTTTTTTCGGCTAAATACAGCAAAATAGCCCCAGATTCAAATACAGAAATAGATCCATCCTGAGTTACAGGCTCATGGTCAACAATTGCCGGAATGCGATTATTAGGAGAAATTTGCAGAAATTCTGGTTGAAACTGCTCTCCAGTCCCAATATTTACCGGAATAATTTTGTATGGTAACCCAACTTCTTCCAGGAATATGGTAATTTTATGTCCGTTGGGGGTTGCCCAGTAGTAAAGCTCAATCATAGTTTTATACTAGATATGAGTTTCCGATTTTACCCACAGACACATTCTGAGATAAGGGCAAACGACCAGGGTTTAAGCGTGGTTCTGCGGCATAACCTACAGGGACTAAAACAGCGATTGCCAAAGGCAGGGCTTCGCCTATCGCCATATCATCATCTGCACCAATTATGGCCTTCACTTGCTCCTCAATCCAGCCATTCATAAAGCAGGTGGACAACCCTAAACTTTCTGCGGCTAATACTAAATGAGTAGCAGCAATCATCGCATCTTTAATGGCATATTCCCGGCGTTTGTCGCCTAACCCGGCTTGAAATTGGGGAATAGCGCTTTTAAAGTAGTTTACCGTGCCTTCGTTCCACGCTCCAGTGGCGATCGCCTGTTCATAAACTGGGGTCAAATCTCCCTCACCGGCGTTGGGATCAGCCGCAAACACAAAGGTAACTGGGGCTTGAATAATTTGTTTTTGATTCCACGCAGCAGATGCTAACTCTGCCTTTTGTGCCTCATCTTGGACAAGTATAATTTGCCAGCCCTGCATATTGAAACTGCTGGGCGCAGCTACGGTTAACTCTACCAGTTGCTTGAGCAATTCTGGGGCAATGGGATCTGTTTTAAAAGTTTTAATAGAACGACGCTGGATAATAGCGTTAGGTACATCTAAAGGTTGAATTTGGGTGGTAGGATTCACGCGATTCTCCTAATAATTACGATATGAAATTTTGCAGCGCTCAACATTCAGCACAACTACTGACTCTACGCTATGATTGTTGAATGTGCTGCCCTAAAGTTTGAGCTAAGGTAGTTTTTAGGACTGCACCCACGACGATATCAACTTGTCTTCCTCCTTTAAATACCATTAAGGTGGGAATGCTCCGAATACCGTAATGACTAGCAACAGTGGGATTTTGATCTGTGTTCAATTTTACCACCTTTACCTGTCCTGCATATTCACCAGCAACCTCATCTACAACTGGAGTCACCATCCGACAAGGACCACACCAAGGGGCCCAAAAGTCTACTAATACTGGAATTTCACTTTCCAAG
>PWQB01000816.1 GCA_003556955.1 Nostocaceae cyanobacterium CSSed10_463m | reverse complement strand
TGATAACTGATAACTGGGGATTGGGTATTGGGGTGTTTCGGTGCGTTACGACGGTAATACATTTTTCGTGTTGTGCAAACTTTTGTCGCCGTCTAACGCACCCTACTGGACTACTGGACTGACAAGCCTAAAACAGTGCAATAGATTTATGAATAAACAGTCGGTTTTAACCGACTTGAGCTATTAGACTCTTAATTTATTCCCTGGCTCCTGGCTGGGCTTATTGCTCCTGCATAGTCAATGGGAGATGCACGGTGAAAGTAGAACCCACCCCTGGCTCACTTTTAACAAACACATCACCACCCATCATTTGGCAAAAGTGGCGGCTAATAGCTAAACCCAAACCAGTCCCACCATAACGTCTTGTTGTCGATGCATCCCCTTGAGTAAAAGGTTGAAATAATTGTTGCTGTTGACTTTCAGACATACCAATTCCCGTATCAGTGACGTTGAAAGTAATCATATCTACAATACCTTCAATTGGTAAATCTATTTTTTCCCGCCTCACCATTAATGTCACCTTACCATTAGTGGTAAACTTGGCTGCATTGCTGAGTAAATTTAATAATACTTGCCGCATACGAGTTTGATCAGCGTATATCGTACCCAGTTCTTGATCACAATATACTTCCAGGATATTATTATTTTTATCCATAGCCGATTTTACCGTCATCACCACATTATTAATCAGCTTGGCAATTTCAAATCTCTCTGGGTAGAGAGTCATTTTTCCCGCTTCAATTTTGGACAAATCCAAAATATCATTAATCAATTCTAGTAAATGTCTCCCCGCAGAATTGATAGTTTCTAAATCAGTAATAAAATCTCCAGATAAATCTAAATCAGTCGCGTCATCTTGCAACAATTGACTCAAACCAATGACAGCATTTAAAGGCGTGCGTAATTCGTGGCTGACATTAGCTAAAAATACGCTTTTAGCTTTACTTGCAGCTTCAGCTAATTCCTTCGCCTGTTCTAATTCCCTAGTGCGTTCCGACACACGTTCAATCAAACGATTCAGGGACTTCGCTAATAAGCCAATTTCATCTTCAGTGGTTACAGGAGCGCGTAAATCAAAATTAGACTTGCGTGCCACTTGTTCGGCGACTTGAGTAACAATGATCACTGGTTCCGCAATAGCGCGGCTTGTACGCCAAGCGACAATTGCAGCAATGGCCACTGATACCAGCATACTCATAATCACAATAAATCTCTCAACTTTTTTCGCCTGATCGACATCTTTTTGCCTTTGTTTTGCTTCAATTTCGGCAAGAGTCAGGATATTGCTTAATCTTATTGAGAGTTTTTCTAGCTGCATGGCTGTTTCACCACGCATAACTTGCAGTAACTTGTCTTGTACAAGAGCAGTTTGCTGAGAGTCGATTTTCTGTAAGACAGCTTTTATTTCATCAACATATAATTGTAAGGTAATGCCATAATCTTGTAATAAATCTTGTAAATTCGCACCTTCTGCTGCTAGTCTATCAGGCTTTCTATCTATATATTTAGTAATATCTGCTTTTAAAGATTTAGTTGTGGTAACACTCTTGATAAATTTATTTTTTTCATGAGACAATCGTTGTGGATTTTCCAAGAATGCCACTAAATTAGCGCTATATAATTGCGCCTCTAATGCGGCTTCTTTATAATTTGTCAGTAATTGTCTTTGTTCTTCGGCTTGATGGAATTGTCTGATTTCTCTACCTCGGTAGTAGTTAGCAATTACTAACCCAGTTAGGGAGCCAAAAAAGCCAATACCAATAGCGACAAAATAACCATAGCCAATTTTTTGATGTATGCGCCAAGAACTGGCTTTGAGTTTCCCCCGTGAAGGAAATTCTATAGTTGGGAGTTCATCTGTTGCAGGCTTTTCGGCTGGCACTTTTTTGCTTTCTGAACTGCTGTGAACAGGGCTTGGTTTTTGAGTTTGCATTCCTCAAATCTCCTTACCCTCCCGCAAATATGACCGCATAAGTCTTTTTAGTCCGCTCAGATTAATTTTAGTCAAAGCTCGTCACCACTATAGCAATTCTCACTTGAATCAGATCCACATAAACATTAATTAACCACAAATGTAGATGCAAATTGCCGGCTGGTTTGTTAATTCCTAATGCTTTTTATAAGTCCTATTGATGTCAGCTTACAGCACTTTTCCAGTAAATGAAGTACACAAATCATCTGTGTTCATCTGTGTTCATCTGTGGACAATTTCATCCTGTACCTTATTCACCTCGAACCTGCTGTAAGTATCAAGTCAACAACTAGCAGATTACTGAGAACTGGAATTATTAGTTGTATACTAAAAATATATTACTTTCAGTTTGGGAACTTCATATCATTCTTATCTCTGACCACTAGGAAAATTTACGCTACAAAATCTGATAGTTTCCCTGATATGAAAAGCTATTATACCACAAATTTAAATTAATTTCTACTTTTTTTCAGCATGATCATCAATTATTAGGGGCAAGAGGTTGCCCCCAATACTTAATTGTTGCCTATAAAAGACGTATTAAGCGATCGCAGTTGACAAAGAATCTGCCACTAATTGCTGTAACAATTGGGCTTTATCGGTGCGTTCCCAAGGCAAATCTAAATCATTGCGTCCCAAATGACCGTAAGCTGCAACGTCCTGATAAAAACGTCCGCCTCTTTCACTTGGTAAATTGCGTAAATTAAACACCTCGATAATTCCGGCTGGGCGCAGTTCAAATTGGTCTTGAACTAACCGCAGCAAAATTTCATCATCAACTTTTCCAGTCCCAAAAGTTTCCAGAAAAATACTCACTGGTCGGGCGACACCGATAGCATAACTCAGTTGCACTTCACACTTTTGCGCCAACCCAGCCGCTACAATATTTTTCGCCATATAGCGAGCCGCATAAGCAGCAGAACGGTCAACCTTAGTAGGGTCTTTACCAGAAAAAGCGCCGCCGCCATGTCGGGAATAACCACCGTAGGTATCAACAATAATTTTCCGTCCTGTCAGTCCGGAATCTCCTTGGGGTCCACCAATGACAAATTTGCCAGTGGGGTTAACCAAGAAACGTGTTTCCTGATTTGGCTTCAAGTCAATATCATCAAACACAGGTTCTACAACTACTGACCACAGGTCTTCCTTAATTTTGGCTTGGATAGCTGCATCATCAGTAATATCCCCGATGGTTTCTGTGTGTTGAGTAGAAATGAGAATCGTATCAATACCTACGGGATACCCATCTTCATAAACCACAGTCACTTGTGTTTTCCCGTCCGGGCGCAGGTATGGTAGCTTACCTGTTTTCCGAACTTTTGTCAATTGCCGTGCCAAACGATGAGCCAAACTAATAGGTAAAGGCATCAATTCTGGTGTTTCGTTGCAAGCAAAGCCAAACATGATACCTTGGTCACCAGCCCC
>PWQB01000502.1 GCA_003556955.1 Nostocaceae cyanobacterium CSSed10_463m | reverse complement strand
CCAGAAGAGAACCCATTAAGCATTTACTGATTGGTTCTCCCAAAACCGTCAACAGTACAATTCATTATTTGCAGGTGATTGGTTACGCCAGCATCGGCGATTGGAGTCCTTTACTTCCCACCACTAACCCAGGTGAGGTAATGAGTATTTTAGTCCGTCAGATTTTAATGCCATAATCACTAAGCGATCGCTCTTATGCAAAGATAAAACAATGAGCGATCGCCTGACTGCCTTGTAAGTATTACTCCAATAAATTAAGGTTCTTTTGATTTCTCAATTGCCTGTCAAATTATAAATTACTCTCACTTGCGCCTTTTTTGATAAAAACTGGGTATAATTTCCTTTATAAAGAGGAATTAAGTTTTGAAAATTTTACTTTACCACCCATAAAAACTTATTTATTGTAAATTACATAACATAAAACTTTGAGGTCAAATACTAGAAAATCTCAAGGCATTTTCCAACGGTGTTGAATCGTATGTTTAGGATTGCAAAAAATCTTCAGTAGTCTTGAGATTTGATGAGGAATTTTTTGGCTGTAATTGCAGGGTATTATTAATATCTATACCCATTAAAAGAGGTATGATCTTTAACCTAATTCGCCATTCTTACAGGAAAATAAGGGTGAATTTACAGCAGTTTACAGGTGGATTTCCACTAATTTTACTTGTAAAAATAAATGTGGGTTAGGGTCATCACTACCCGCCTTTGTTTACCCTACTCAGATGCAATCTGCCGTATCTGCACATAATTAGTGTTTTCAAATACCCTATTAGCTTCTTAAAAAGTTTTATCGCCACGCTGTAAAAAATCAAAAACACTCTATCAGGTGAATCATATATGGCTTCTGACATCAAATCACTATCGGAATTTATTGAAGCAAATGCGCCTTCTCTTTCTATCACAGATTGTTCTCCAGAATTAGTTAAAGAAATACAAGAACTCTTGAAAATAGCGGTAGATGGTATTGTCGGACCCATTACCAAACAAGCTTTTACAGACTTTAAGGAAGATAATCAACTTGAGTATCCCTTATTTCTGGGAGTTACTACTGCTAAACAATTGCTAACTTTGAAAGGGAAGGAAGAGACAGCTAGTGAAATTGATGATGGTCTGGGAATTGAACCTAAACTAAATTTAGAAGCCGGGAAACGTACAGGAAGGTCAATGAGACTTCCTAACGGTGAAGTGGTTTATGAAAACCAATATATTGTTGAAGGTATTCCTCTAACTTGGGGTGAAGCGACGAAGGGCTGTAATCGCATTCCTACTATTTCTGAATATGTAAATAATGCAGTGAGGATGGCTAAAATTTGGGGAGAAGTGAGACAGAAGTTTGGCTCACCTATTATAATTACTTCTGGTTACCGTCCACCCCATATCAACAAAGAAGTTCGCGGCGCTCCTAATAGCCAACATCTCTACTTTCGGGCGCTTGATATGAAGCCCATGAACGGTGATGTCAGAAAGCTTTGGGAAGTGTTAAAAGATTCTCGATTTGTAGGATTGGGGGATGCTGTGTTTAGGGGACGTAATAAGGGATTTTTTCACGCTGATATCCGTCCCGGTAACAGAGTAATATTTGGTTACTAAAAATAGAGCGAAAATTTAAAAGATTCGTCAACGATACTAAATAAATTTTGCGTATCAGGTATTTGGGGCTGAAGACACAATTTTTTTGTCCGAATTGTGGATTTGTCCTCAAATTTTATCTTTTTGATCCTTGTAACTTTAACCCTTTTAGAGAAATTAACCGCAAAGTATTGAGCCTTAAATCAGTCAGGAAAAATCAAATTAAGGCTATTAATTCATGGCAACGTTAGGAGTAAAATTATGCTTACAGATTTACAAAAATGTACTGCACAGGCAATCGTTAATATTTTTGAAACAAGTAAAATAAAAGGTGATTATGCAAAAGTAGTGTTTCATCTTCATGACCTAGGCGGCTTGACTTACGGCAAATCACAAACTACTCTCATGAGTGGTAATCTCTTTTCATTAATTCAAGCATACTGTGAGGATAAAGAAGCCCAATTTGCTAATGAATTTCGCCCCTATTTACAAAGATTAAAATCTCGTGATACAAGTTTAAATACAGATATGAAACTCCGCAATTTTTTGCGTGAGGCTGGTAGCAGTGATCCAGTTATGTGGACAACTCAAGATGAATTTTTTGATCGTGTTTATTGGCAACCTGCCTTAGTAAGTGCTAATAAATATGGTATTTATACGGCATTAGGAACTGCTGTAGTCTATGACAGTCTAGTGCATGGCTCATGGCTTAATAGAAGAGACGAAACAATTAAAAACTTTGGCAAATCTGATGCTATTGGTGAGCAAAACTGGATTAAGCATTATGTGGATGTCAGGCGTAAATGGTTAGCAAATCATTCTAATAAACTTTTGCCACTCACAGTTTATAGAATGGATGCTTTTAACAATCTCATTGCTAAAGGTAATTGGAATTTAACTTTACCCATAAAAGTTCGTGGGATGGTCATCGATGAAGACTCATTGGGTGCGGTATCTTCTGCTTCTGCTACATCTACTTTTTCACGATTGCTGTTTTTGGCTTCGCCTTTTATGCAAGGGGAAGATGTCCGCCAAATTCAGCAAGCACTTACAGAAAATGGCTTTGAGTTAAAAGTGGATGGTATTTTTGGCCAGGCCACAGATGCATCTGTCAAGGGTTTTCAAACAGAAAATAATCTGAAGGTAGATGGGATTGTTGGCCCTGCTACTCGCTTGGCACTAGGATTGGATTGACAAAATATAAATCTCAACACCTAACTATTTAGGCTTCTAAATACTCAGCTATTGCCAATATGCCCAGAGTCATAGAGAATCAATAGATACAAAAGGCAACTGCTACAAACTGCCATGTTTAGACTCATAGATGTATTCTGGGCTTATATTCTCATCGCTATCTTAATCCTGGTGGGGCGATTCATCAGACAGCGCCTGGGAATATTGCGATCGCTCTACATACCTAGTTCAATTGTGGCTGGTATTATTGCCTTACTCCTGGGTAAAGGTGCTTTGGGTGCAATTGTCAAATCAGTAAATCCTGAATCTCCCCTAGTTCAAGGTCTATTTACCGAAAATGTCCAGGCAGTTTGGTCACAGTCTCCTGGTATTTTTATTAACATAGTTTTTGCTACCCTGTTTCTCGGTCAATATGTGCCGACATTGCGGGAATTTTGGCGGAAAGCTGCCCCTCAAGTTGCTTTGGGTCAAGCGATCGCCTGGGGTCAATACGTAGTAGGAATCATACTAGCGCTTACCATATTAACACCAGTTTTTGGTTTACCGCCAATGGTGGGTTGTTTAATTGAAGTCGCCTTTGAAGGGGGACACGGCACATCAGCCGGGATGGCTGCAACTTTTACAGAATTAGATTTTACCGCCGGGCCTGATTTAGCTTTAGCTTTAGCTACTGTAGGACTGGTTTCTGGAGTGATTTCCGGGACAATTTTAATCCACTGGGGACGCAGAACTGGAAAAATCCAAGTTAGCCTTGAAACCTCAGATAATCTGGAAAATGCAGATCATCAGCTACCAGAAGAAGAACCAAGTGTCACAATTGCTAGAGAACATTTAGTTCGTGATTTACTAATTGATCCATTATCACTTAACTTTGGTTTTGTGGGATTAGCGATCGCGATCGGCTGGCTAATTTTAGAAGCTTTGCGTTTTATTGAATCAATCACCTGGGGTACAGCTGGAGTGCAACTAATCTCCTACGTGCCACTATTTCCCATTGCCCTGATTGGGGGAATGATTGTGCAGTATATACTGATGCGTACCAGACGCACCTATTTAATTAGTCGTCACCTGATGGAGAACATTGGCGGACTGGCATTAGATATTACCATTGTCACAGCCCTAGCCAGTATTTCCTTATCTGTATTGGGAGATAATCTAGCTCCTTTCCTAATTTTATCCGTTGCTGGGATTACTTGGAATATTTGCGCCTTTGTATTTTTAGGCCCTCATCTCCTACCTTTTTACTGGTTTGAACGTGGTCTTGGGGATATGGGACAATCAATGGGTGTAACTTCCACTGGATTATTGCTGTTGCGAATGGTAGATCCAGATAACCGTTCTGGTGCGTTTGAGAGTTTTGCTTATAAACAATTGCTGTTTGAACCAATTGTTGGCGGAGGCTTATTTACTGCTGCTGCACCGCTTTTAATTTTTAATTTCGGCCCCATACCAATTTTGCTCTTAACCGCATTCATCTTGGCATTTTGGCTGATATTTGGTTTCTATAACTGTAAGCAAATACGCAAGCACAGCGTATAGCATTTATTTTTGACTTTTGGCTTTTGACTTCCACCTTCCGCCTGCGTCATTAGTAGCCAGGGCTAAAATATGACAGCACGGCGGAAATAAACAGACCATTTGAAATCAATGAAAAGCCTATATAACTTTTTGACTTTTGACTTTTGAATTTTGACTTGCGTCACTAGTACAGTACGGCGTAAATAAGACAACCATCAGCAATCAATGAAAAGCCTATAGAGTCAGCTTTTTGACTTTTGACTTTTGACTTTTGACTTTTGACTTCCGCCCTGCGGTACTAGTCGCCAAGATTAGTAGGAACATCCTCAACTTTACTGTAAGCAGAAAAACCAGTTTCCTCGACAAACTTTTTCGCAGCTTCTAGGAGATAGTCATAATAAGTACGCGCCACAATAGATAACTGTTTACCAGAGGGATAACCTAAGAACCAAGTTCGCTTAATCGGAAAGTGTTCTACATCCAAAATGCTGAACTCAGAAGAATCTGGCATTAAGGTATGACGTGATAAAACAGAGATTCCTAAACCACCGGCGATCGCTTGTTTAATTGCTTCGTTACTACCCAATTCCAGTTTAACTTTTACCTTCACTCCATGTTCATCAAAAAGTTGCTGTACAGCCCGGCGAGTTCCTGAACCTGGTTCCCGCATAATAAAAGGTTCATTTGTCAACCTTTCTATGGGTATATTTTTCTCTTTTGCTAGAGGATGATTAACCGGGGCAAAAACTACTAATGGGTTGTCTAAAAATGGCTCATAGTTGACATCTAGATTTTCTGGGACTTGACTCAAAATGTACAAGTCATCCATATTATTCATCATCCTGTCTAGGATGCGTTCATGGTTCGTTACTTGTAACGCAATCTCAATTCCTGGATACAGTTGACAAAATGGCCCTAATAAACGTGGGACAAAATATTTAGCTGTTGTAATCACAGCCAGCCGCAATTGTCCTTGTTTTAAACCTTTTAAATCCGCCACAGTCATCTCAAACTGGGCTATGGTTTCAAAAATCTGCCGACAAGTGGCAAATAATTCTCTTCCAGCTTCAGTCAAAAATAGGCGTTTTCCCACCTGCTCAAATAATGGCAACCCTACTGATTTTGTGAGTTGTTTAATTTGCATGGAGACGGTGGGTTGAGTCAAAAATAATTCCTCAGCCGCACGAGTAAAGCTACTGTGCCTTGCTGCCGCCTCGAACACTTTCAACTGGTGTAGTGTTGCCTGCTTCAAGAGTGATTCTCCTCTAATAGCGATTTATATTATAAATCTAGTATCACTGAACACTTGCCCATGATACCGAATCACTCATACAAAGTTCTGAATTTTAGTATAGATAAAAATCTATCGACGTTATTAAAATAAACTTGTTCTACTTATGGTAAACACAAGTTAATATCAGAACAACAAGCAAAGCGTAAGATGCCTTCCAACTGAAGATGAATGTTGAATGCGGACACTTAAATGAAAATTGCCGACAATTAATCATTTATACTTCGTAAGTCATCATTCATCTTTCCATATTTCTTCGGCCACTTCTTCGGCAAATTTGGCGGGAATTTGGGATAAGTCAGGTAACTGTAACACTTCTATTTCAGCAACCTGTTCTTCAACGTTCACCGGCATATTTAATGGTTCACGGTGTTCTATCCAGCAACTTGCTAAAGGTAAGGTGTTCTCCATTTCATCCAGTGGTCGAGGAATCACCATAACGGCATTTAATTCCCCAATGCGTTCTGCCTCAAACATTCCCGCTTCTACGGCTACAGCGACATTAGCCACAGTCCCACGAATTATGGCTGTACACAAACCCGCACCAATTTTTTCATAAGCTGCTAAATGCACATCAGCTGATTTGAGCATGGCATCACAAGCACCTACCATCGCCGGAAAACCCCGTGTTTCAACCAAACCAATGGCTAAGTTACTTAAACTGCTTTGATTACCTTCCTCCATCAATTTGCTCAAGCGGCTAGTGATGGGCAGGACTATTTCCAAGTTAGGGTAAGGCCGAGGAATGACTAAGCTAGAAACCAATTGACCAAACTGTTCCGCCGTTTGCACACCAGCTTCCACCGCTAGACGCACATCAGCAATTCCACCCCTAACAATAGCCGTACATTGGCCACTACCAATTTTTTCATACCCCACTAAATGCACACCAGCAGACTTCAGCATCATATCTGCTGTCCCTACTATGGCAGGGAAGCTGCTGGTAGAGACTAAACCTAAAGCAGTATTTTTCAGACTATCTCGACGGCGGGATTTCTGAATTGTGCTAAGAGAGTGTTGATTAGATGTTTCCATGTGAATTATCCAAATTACTCACGAAACCGACAACTTACAATTAACACTTACTCAGACTGATTGTCAGAGATGGGGTCATTTACGGTTTGCCTATGGGGAAATAATGTAACTAATAGCTTATTTATACTTCCTTGTCCATAAATGTGGTGACCGATACTATTAGGCGATTCAATGGGAGTTTGATTAGATTCTGGTTTCTGGGGAGTGGAATTAGTAGCTTTGGTATTTTGTTCTACAGATGCAGGTTCTACAGGTGCAGGTTCTACAGACGCAGGTTCTACAGACGCAGGCTGGCTTTCTGATTTGGGCGCAGACCCAGAAGAAGTAGTAGACTGGTGTTTGAATTTCCAGTAAGCCTTAGCTGAGATGGTAGTTGAGGAAATGACTGTTTCCTCTTCTATATCTAAACTATTTTCTGCGGCTGGCTGTTCTTCATTACTGGTATTAGCTCCATGATTAATTGATGGTTCCAGTTCTTGTGTGTTCTCAATTTGCCGACTCTTGTCTCCCAAAATTGAGCCAGGGGCAATTACTGTTCCAGGTTCAATAGAACAGTTAAAAACTGTGGTTGCTGAACCAACACAAGCATTTGCACCAATTTGTCCTTTGCCCACCATCAAAAAACCGGCTCCCAAGTTTGCTCCTGCTTCTACCTCTAGGGTTCCTTCGCTAACTTGGAGAATTGACCCCATACCTATACAAACCCCTGGGCCGATGATTATCTTGCTGTTTACAGCCGCTTGAAGTATCACTCCAGGTGCAAGTACTGCGCTGGGATGAATAATCACCTCGCCACTCGTATATGAGTCGAAGTTGTTGCAAAGGTGCAGTGGCGGCACAGACATGGAAATTTTAACCTCGGAAGCCGGAAAAATATGAGTGCTGAGTACTGAGTGCTGAGTGCTGAGTAAATTCTATTTGAGTTTTGCCATAGCTGTAATACTAGCGTTCTGACTCAAAAATTAACTCAGTACAGCTTACGCCCAGCTATGGACGCAGGACTTTACAGCACTTTTGATTCAGTATTTTTAAGGACGTTGGATAATCGTCTCTAGGATGCGGCGTTTGGCTTTGGTGTCAATACCAATCAAACGCACATATTCTTCGGGATATTCAGCTAGGTATCCTTCCAAAGCAGCGATCGCTTCTCTCTCGGATCTGGTGTCAATTTGACCACAGCTAGCCCAAGAACCTGTACGGAAACGTCTTTTATCTACGTGTTCAGCACTGACTGTATACCCACCAGCCAAAATTTGCCTGATTTGGTCTACCACTTCGGAACTTAATCTGGTACTGGTAGCAGTAGCTGTGGCTGTGGCTGTACCACCGCCATAACTGGCTGTGCTAAAAGATGGTTTAGTATCAAATGAGGCAACTTGACCGTTTGGCCTTTGGATAATGGTTTCTAAGACCCGCCGTTTAGCTTTGGCATCAATACCGATCAAGCGCACATATTCACCTTGATGGCCTTCTATACACTCTTGTAAAGCAGCAATCACATCATTTACGGAATTTGATTCGATAGGCTGACAGCTTTTCCAAGAACCAGTCCGGAAACGACGCTCATCTACGTGTTCAGTACCAATTTTGTAACCGTTTGAGAGCAAATTACCAATTTGGTCTCTGATTTCGCTACCGAATGCGCCACTTCTAGCAGCGTGACCATTGCCATTACTACTGTAACGACCATTACCATTGCCATTACTAGCAGAGGGTTTAAATCCGCTAGATTTAATAGCACTGACTATGCCATCGGGGCGTTGAATAATGGTTTCCAATACGCGCCGTCTACCATTGTCAATACCAAACAGCCGGACATATTCGCCGCTATGATCTCTCAAACAACTTTCTAAAGCGGCGATCGCTTCACCCATTGATCCTGGTTGAATGGGCTGACAACTTTGCCAACAACCAGTCCGGAAACGTCTTTCGTCTACGTGTTCAGTACCTATTTTATATCCTTGATTTAAAAGGTAACGTACCTGTTCAATAATTTCTGCACCCAAGCTATTGCTCGACACTTCACTACTCCTTTCTAGCTCTAAAACAGTAATACCAGTATTTGTATAAGATTTAGCAATCTCATCCCGAATGGGTGCAATACATTTGCTATCCGCAGCACACCGATAACCAGTTCTTAAGGATTGATTTATCCCAACCACATGATGAGCGAACTGCTGATCCTCCACTTCAGCATTCGGCAACCGGTCAGCTTGCTGCTGACTAGTAATGATTGACCCCGAAGGCACATACTTACCTGGAGGAATTTCTACATCTTGAATTAAAGCGTGCATCATAATGACGCAGCCTGCACCGACTCTGGCGTTAAATACCGTGGAACGAAAACCAATGAAGGCATCATCTCCTATATAGGACGGCCCATGAATTAGTGCCATGTGGGTAATGGACACATTTTTACCAATCCATACCGAGTATTGATTTTGGTCATCACCAATTACTCGGCCTTGATCCAATCCATGAATTACTACACCATCTTGAATATTAGTATTTTCGCCAATATAAAAAGGTGTGCCTTCATCCGCTATAATCGAGGTCCCCGGCGCAACGATTACATTTGCGCCTATCCGGACATCTCCAATAATATTGGCTACCGGATGTACAAATGTAGTTTCATGGATTTTTGGCTCGGCTAAATTCCTCGACCACGGGGTTGGGGGTGCCGCCGTGCTGCGGACTACCATTGCGAGATTCCTCCTAAATTAAGCTTTTTGTCAGTTATCAGTTATCAGTTATCAGTTATCAGTTATCAGTTATCAGTTATCAGTCTCTTCACTGTTCACTGTTCACTGTTCACTGTTATCAGTCTTTTTGCTGTTCACTGTTGACTGTTCACTGTTCACTGTTCACTGACTATCGATACTGCTCTTTTTTGCTGTACATAAGGCGATTTTCCAAGTGAATGGTATCAATAATCGCCACTACTGCTGCATCCAATGGACGCTGTTCGTTACCGAGAATTTGACGAGCGGCACTACCACGAGTGACTAGCACCCACTCATCTGATCCTGCGCCTACGGTATCTGCTGCTACCTCGTAGCTGGGCAAGAGATTTCCTTCTTCATCGACTAATTGCAACAAAAGTAGTTTGACACCTCGAAGACTTGGATCTTTTTGCGTGCCGACTACTGTGCCACGAACTTTGGCAATTTGCATTATGAATTACGGTCTTCTACCAAAAGGACGAATCGCGTTTACATTTTCCCGGAATTGTTCTACATCTTCGGTATAACGAATTGGGAGGACGTATTCCAAGTTTTCATGAGGACGAGCAATGATGTGGGTGGATAATACTTCTCCACCGTTAACTCGTTTGACTGATTCTACTCCCGCACCTACGGAAGCTTGGACTTCAGAAACGTCACCACGCACAATGACTGTGACTCGACCACTACCGATTTTTTCATAGCCGACCAAGGTTACACGAGCGGCTTTCACCATCGCATCAGCAGCTTCCACTACTGCCGGAAAGCCCAGCGTTTCTACCATTCCCACTGCGATTGACATTAGTTATAATCCTGAATTAGAGTTCTTAGTTTTTGAAAAAAGTGGCGCTCCAGAAAGCAACCCCGGTCATTACTTTGTTTGTTTAATCAGCTTTTAAGTTCGGAATTGTTCTACAGCTTCCGTATACCGGATCGGCAAGACGTATTCTAGGTTTTCGTGGGGACGAGCAATAATGTGAGTTGATAATACTTCACCACCATTGACTCTTCTGGCTGCATCAATGCCGGCAGAGACTGAGGCTTGCACTTCAGATACATCTCCCCGCACAATCACTGTTACCCTAGCGCTACCAATTTTTTCATATCCTACTAACGTAACACGAGCGGCCTTCACCATCGCATCAGCAGCTTCTACTACTGCTGGAAAGCCTTTTGTCTCAATCATTCCAACTGCAATTGGCATCGCAGAACTCCTAAAATTTTAATTCGATCAGTACTGTGTTGTGAAATGTTTAATCTCAGGGCTGTATCTTCAGCCATAAAAACACTTCTAAATTAAGCATAGGAAAGCTTGGTCTTCCTGGCAACATAAATTAGTATAATAGTTTATGATAAAATAGTTTTAAAAAACTTAACAAAAATTTATACCTCCTTCTGCTCCATCGAAATGCTTCGATTCCTAGAGCAGCCCCGGATGCTTGACGATTTTTTTCTTACATTTACAAAACGACATTCATAGCTCAGGCAATCAACTCCAGATAGGGGCGATGGATGGCTGTATATTCTGCTATCTCTAATTTTACCCGATCTGAGTTCAAAACCAATGACTACGTAAAAAATATATAACTTTTTTAAATATATCGTATAAATTTATTTGCTAGAATTAGCAAGAAAATTTTATAATCACAAATGACGTAATAGTAGTAAATGCTTTTCAATATGTAAATTTATATTTAAATATACCCGAATAAGGTAAGCTAAATAAAAAATACTCATTCAAGATTTAAGCAAAAAATAATTAAAAAAGCATAGATTTATGTGGGCGGAACTATTTTTTTAGTAAATGATTGTTTTAAGAATATTTAAGTAAAAATCAAGGCTGAGTCGTCAAGGAAAATCTCAATGAATCAGTTTCTATTTTCAACAAGTTGGTGGGTGCCATTTTATAGCTTAATTGGCGCACTGGTAACTTTGCCGTGGGGAATGGGAATCATCAAACGAACTGGCCCCAGACCGGCGGCATATTTCAACTTGTTAACGACTCTGGCAGGTTTTGCTCATAGCCTTCTGGTATTTAAGCACATTTGGGATCAAGAACCAGAAATTTTAGTAATTAATTGGTTCCAAGCTGCGGATTTTAATTTATCATTTGCGCTGGAACTGTCACCAGTCAGCATTGGAGCCACTGTTTTAATTACAGGATTGAGTCTGTTAGCACAAGTGTATGCCCTGGGATACATGGAAAAGGACTGGTCCCTGGCGCGTTTCTTCGCCCTAGTGGGCTTTTTTGAAATGGCTCTGTCTGGTTTAGCCATTAGTGATTCTTTGTTTTTGAGCTATGCCCTGTTAGAAGTCCTCACCCTTTCTACTTACTTGCTAGTAGGATTTTGGTATGCTCAACCCCTAGTGGTAACGGCGGCGCGAGATGCCTTTTTAACGAAGCGGGTAGGTGATTTGTTGCTGTTAATGGGCGTAGTTAGCCTTTCTACCATCGCCGGGAGCTTAAATTTTTCTGACTTATATGAATGGGCGCAAACGGCTCATTTAAGTACCCTGACATCGAGTTTACTAGGTTTGGCATTGATTGCTGGGCCTGCTGGTAAATGCGCTCAATTTCCCTTACACCTGTGGTTAGATGAAGCAATGGAAGGGCCTAACCCAGCTTCTGTATTGCGAAATTCCCTGGTTGTCGGTGGGGGTGCGTATCTGTTGTATAAACTACAGCCAATATTAACTT
The DNA here is from genome assembly GCA_003556955.1 of Nostocaceae cyanobacterium CSSed10_463m. The sequence continues at coordinate 1,144 of PWQB01000502.1, read as the reverse complement.
TGTCCCCGGTGGCGTTAGATACTTTAGTTGTGCTAGGGACTTTAACAGCAATTGGGGCAACATTAGTCGCACTGGCGCAAACTGATATTAAGCGATCGCTCTCTCATTCCACTAGTGCATATATGGGCTTAGTGTTTTTATCAGTGGGTCTAGAGCAAGGTGGTGTAGCCTTAATGTTACTGCTCACTCATGCGATCGCTAAAGCCCTATTATTCATGAGTTCAGGCTCGGTAATTTACACCACCAGCACCCAAGATTTAACAGAAATGGGGGGATTGTGGTCACGGATGCCAGCTACCACCACAGCCTTTATTGTGGGTGCTGCGGGCATGGTCACACTACTACCACTAGGCAGCTTTTGGTCGATGCTAGCATGGGCTGACGGCTTAGTTCATGCCAGCCCTTGGGTAATTGCCGTTTTGGTCTTAGTTAATGGCTTGACGGCCTTGAACTTAACGCGAGTATTTAGATTAATCTTTTGGGGTCAACCACAACCCAAAACCCGCCGCGCCCCGGAAGTTGGCTGGCAAATGGCATTGCCAATGGTTTCACTAACTGTAGTCACTTTACTATTGCCTGTAATGCTACAGCAATGGTATCTGTTACCCAATTGGGAAAGTCTTGATTGGTACATCTTATTAACGCTGCTTTCTTCTACTTTGATCGGAGTAGGTATAGGATCTACACTTTATCTGCATAAAGCATGGTCACGATCCAGAATCCTGATTTGGAGATTTATGCAGGACTTATTGGGCTATGATTTTTACATTGATAGAATTTATAAGCTGACAATAGTTAATGCAGTTGCCCTACTATCAAAGTTTTCTGCTTGGAGCGATCGCTATCTTGTGGATGGTTTTGTAAACTTGGTAGGATTTGCCACAATTCTCGGCGGACAAGGTTTAAAGTACAGCATTTCTGGTCAATCTCAGGGTTATATGTTGACCATCCTCGTAGTCATTAGCGTCTTGGGATTCTTCATTGGTTGGTCTTTAGGTCTACTAGATAAATTACCTTTTTAAATTAATTGTGAGGCGCGATGAGGTGAGACGCGATAAATCGTGTCTCTACAAGTGATGAATCGCGTCTCTAAAAGAAAGATTATTTTTTCCCTGTTCTTCCTGTCTCCTCTTACCTCGTTCTT
>PWQB01000452.1 GCA_003556955.1 Nostocaceae cyanobacterium CSSed10_463m | reverse complement strand
GGCGGAAGTCAAAAGTCAAAAGTCAAAAGTCAAAAAGCTTATAATATGGGCTTTTCATGGATTTTGAATGGTCTGCTTATTTACGCCGACTTGTACTAGTATGTCAAAATAATTCGTAGTTAGAATCAGTGGGGGCTTGTACCCATTTAATTACGAATTACGAATTACGGTCAATCCCCATTCCTGTGTGGCGTGGGGACTCGATCTAAATTCAATTTGGCTTTTGATACTTACCAGGGTACTTACGTTGAAAATAGTCTTCCATAATTTCTAAAAGCATGGGGCCAGCCAGACTACCACCACCACCACCAGAATGTTCAGTAAAAACGACAACCAAGATTTCTGGTTTGTCTGCTGGGGCGTAAGCACCAAACCAAGCATGATTTCTTTTCACCCCACGTTGCCATGCTTCGGCTGTGCCTGTTTTACCCGCGACTGGGGGAAGTGTGGGCTTATCCAAAACTGTACCAGTACCCGCAGTTATCACCTGCCTGAGTCCGTCTTGGAGAATTTTCATAGTACTCGGTTTCATCTTCACCGGTTTTCGCCAATTTCTGGCTTCTTCATTATCTTGAAGCAAATGGGGCTGGACTCGGTAGCCGCCATTAGCTGTGACTGCAAACATGACAGCAACTTGCAAAGGAGTCGCTAACAAAGCACCTTGGCCAATTGACATATTAATGGTGTCTCCTATTGTCCAAGGCATATTCCGAACTCTGCGTTTCCACTCCTCGTCTGGTACTAAACCTCTGTTTTCCTCCGATTCAAAATCAAAGCCAGTTTTTTGACCAAATCCAAATTTACGAGTCCATTCAATCAAAGTGGGGCCACCCACTGCCCTCGCAATTTGATAAAAGAAAGTATCACTACTCCACTTCATTGCACCCACAAAACCTAGAGGACCGAATCCAGCATGGTTCCATTCACCAAATCTAGTCCCAGCAATGTTTAAATAACCGTAGGTTGGTAGGATGGTATTAGGAGCAAATTTACCTGATTCCAGCCCGGCTGCGGTGGTGACAATTTTAAAGGTACTGGCGGGCGGAAAAGCACTCAGCGCGCGATTGACTAAAGGATGGTTTGCACCTTGGACTGTTTCCCAATCTTTTTGCGAGAGTTTTTGTTTAGAGAAGATATTAGGGTCAAAGGTAGGGCGAGATACCATTGCTAGGACTGCGCCATTATTGGGGTCAAGTGCCACAACAGCACCGTTGTAATTGCCTAAAGCTTTGTGTGCGGCTATTTGTAGATTTAAATCTATTGTTAAATTTAAATCATTACCAGCCCTGGCTTGTTTTTCTCCCAATACCCGAATTGGACGACCTGCGCCATCTACTTCTACTTGCTGACCGCCCCATTCGCCCCGAAGTATATGTTCATAAGTTTTTTCCACCCCCATTTGACCAATTACATCTCCTAATCGATAGCCTTGCGGCCGCCTCTGTTTTAACTGTTCAGCAGTTAGTTCTCGTGTATAGCCCAGGACATGGGCTAATTCTTTACCGTGGGGGTAGTAGCGAACGGCTTCCGTATGAATTTCTACACCGTTTAATTCGTTTTCATACTCTTTTAGACCAGTGATTTGGGCTTCATTCAGGTCACGAGCAATGCGAATGAGTGAAGATGAGTTAGGGCCTGCCTCTTTTAATTTTTCCTCTATTTCCGCTTTGGGGAGATCCAGGATCTTTTCTAGCCGTGAACCAACAACCGACCACCCGGCTTTGGTATGGGCCATTGGCCACAGATATACAGAACGAGGAGAACGGGTACTGGCTAAAAGTTTGCCAGTGCGGTCGAAAATATTACCCCTTTCTGGTTGTTTGGGAATTATCCGCACCCGGTTGGCTTCGGCTTGGGAACGGTGTCGCTCTCCTTTGACAATTTGCAAGTATGCCAGGCGCACGCTGATGCCAGTGGTCATTAATAAGGTAAATGCAATTAAAAATACGGATTGGAAATTTCGTCCAACTGTACGTGTATTTTTTTCGCCCAGTGGGGATGATTGCCATAAAGTCATAAGACAAAAAAATTTTTTAAACTAGTATTAATATGTATACGATGATGCTAAAAACCTACCGGGATTTTAGCGCTCAAGCGATCGCCTGACAGCAGAGGCAACGAAGCAGCAGCAGTCTGAACTGGAACGAGGAGCGGGGTGTGTGAGAAATGACTTGACACTCTCGGCTGCTTAATAACCTTTCCTCTTGGCTCTTGCCCCGTGCTGCTGTCCCGTTTGCCATGTCCCCTTTCCTTTTCTGTGACCTATGAACTTTCAGCAACTCTTATACTGCATTATTTATCGGTTAGGAAAGGGTGTATTACCCCTAGCCTACACAAAATTTCCAGAGTTTGAGTCTACACTGAGGTTGTGTTTTAGTCTAGGATTAAATCCGCCTCTTGAACAGTCTTTAATTGGGAATTTGGGATTGTTTAATTAGTCTTTAGTCCTAGTAAAGCACGGCGTAAATAGACATACCATTGGCAAGATTTGAAAATTATCTGAGCAACTCTCCTAACATCAGCGCATTCTACTGAAAATTATGGCTCAAACGGTCACGAAAAATCAAAATAAAATTACAACATCTCAGCCCCTGGATGTTGAACTGCGCCACGTATTCAAGTTTTTTCACAAAGAACCCGCAGTACATGGAGTACATTTGGATGTCAGACAGGGAGAATTTTTTAGTATTTTAGGTCCTTCTGGTTGCGGTAAAACAACCATATTACGCTTAATAGCTGGGTTTGAGAGGACTGATGCTGGCAAAGTATTCATTCAAGGTCAGCCGATGACTAATGTCCCTGCTTATCGCAGACCTGTAAATACTGTCTTTCAAAGCTATGCTCTGTTTAACCATATTAATGTGTGGGATAACATTGCCTTTGGCTTGCGCCTCCACAAGAAACTCCGCAAATCCGAAATTGACAGCAGAGTTGAAGAAGCTTTGATGCTGGTGAAAATGGAAAATTTGCGATCGCGCTTTCCCAGTCAACTCTCTGGTGGTCAGCAGCAACGGGTGGCTTTAGCCAGGGCTTTAGTCAATCGTCCCAAGGTCTTACTGCTTGATGAACCGTTGGGGGCTTTAGATTTAAAACTCCGTAAAGATATGCAGGTGGAGTTGTCAAATTTACATCGAAATTTAGGATTGACCTTTATCATGGTGACCCACGATCAGGAAGAGGCTATGTCCTTAAGCGATCGCATCGCCGTCATGAATCAAGGCAAAATTGAGCAAATCGATACTCCTAGACAAATTTACGAACATCCCCTTACACCCTTTGTCGCTGATTTTATTGGTGACACTAATTTATTTAGTGGTAAAATTACTCATATAGAATCTAACAGCGTGCAAATTGTTACTAAAACGGGACTCAAAATTAACGTCGCCCGTAATGAAAGAACACCAACGGAATTATCTCAAGCAGTAGTGGTAAGTGTACGCCCAGAAAAAATCCAACTTTCCCTTTATCAGCCTAGTGTCTCCACTAACTGCTTTGAAGGACGATTGGGTAACGTGATGTATTTAGGAACCCACGTTAATTATGTAGTGGAATTGACAAATGGTGTAAATATCAATGTTTTACAACCCAATACCTTTGGCAATTTACCAGACCGGAACACACCTATCTATGCTTGGTGGACAGAAGGTGACTGTATAGCTTTATTAAATAGTTAGTTATGACGAAAAGACGGCAATTTGTACAAGGAATAGCAGCACTTTCTGGTTTCTCCCTGGCTAGTTGTAGCTGGCAATTAGGTAATATTAGGTCGGCAACAAATTCAGTTAGCAGTGACCAATTATATATTTACACTTGGACGCAATATGTAGATCAAAAACTACTGCAAAGTTTTACTTCCCAAACAGAGATAAAAGTCCTCGTAGATGTCTATGATTCTAATGAGGTGATGCTAGCTAAACTGTTGGCTGGAGGTGGTGGTGCTTATAGTTTGATCTATCCATCTGACTATATGGTGCAGAAGATGGAAGAACAGGGTTTACTAATCAAATTAAATCATGATCGCTTAATTGGTGTCGATCAACTATTTCCCCAGTTCCAAAATCCTAGTTATGACCCTAATAACCGCTATAGCATCCCCTTTAATTGGGGAACAACAGGTTTAATTTACAATTCAGCCATTCTCAAAGATGCACCAGAAGATTGGGACTACCTTTGGCAAAATCAGGCAATACTCAATAAACGTATGACATTGTTAAATGATGTCCGGGAAGTGATGGGCGCAGTCTTACGAATGTTAGGTTATTCCTATAACTCCAAAGACGAAAATCAAATTAAACAGGCGTATGAAAAATTGGTAGAGTTGAAACCAGCCATCGCTGCTTTTGACACCGATGCTTGGCAAAACCAAATATTGGCAGGAGATTTAACATTAGCAATGTGTTACTCCGTTGATGCGATTAAAGTTATTAGAGAAAATCCTCAACTGAAATATGTCATTCCTCGCAGTGGTTCTTCACTATGGACTGATACAATTGTCATCCCAACAACAGCACCCAATGTAGATGGAGCCTATGCTTGGATTAACTTTATGTTACAACCAGACGTAGCAGCGACAATTAGTCAACGCCTGAATATTGCTACACCGAATAGTGCTGGTTTTGAACTATTACCGCAGGAAATTAGAAATAATCAAAATTTATTTCCTCCAGCTTCAATATTAGAAAAGTGCGAACGTATTACTCCTTTAGGTGATGTAGAAGATATCTATGAGCGTTACTGGACTAAATTAACTAGCAGTTAAACTGGGCAATAGTTGACTCTTTAAAATATTATGTTCAACAAAGATAATTCAAATCCCATAAATTTATCAGGTGAAGATTCCCAGATAAAAAAATCGTTTCTACCTCAGTTAAACTGGCTCCAACCCTTAATATTACTGACTCCATCTGGTGTTTGGTTATTACTTTTGCTAGTGCTACCAACACTGTTAATTTTGCAGTTAAGCTTAGTCCCCAACATTAGGCCAGGAGATATAGTCAATCCCAGTGGACTCGATAACTATATCCGGATATTTGATCCTTTATATCTGCAAGTAATTGGCCGCTCTTTGTGGTTAGCGATCGCCACCACTATAATTTGCTTAATCTTAGGCTTACCCGTCGCCTACTGGATGGCTCAAATAGCCCCGCAACGCTGGCGTAATTTCCTACTTTTAAGCTTCGTCCTACCTCTATGGACTTCCTCCCTGCTGCGTTCCTACGCCTGGATTAGTATTTTACGTCCTACTGGCTTATTGAATACTATACTCAGTAGTTTAGGCTTACCAACCTTAGAACTACTGCATCGGATTCCAGCCGTATTAATTGGTATGAGCTATAGCTTATTACCCTATATGGTGTTAATTCTCTATGCCTCTTTAGAAAAGCTAGATAAGCGCTTATTAGAAGCAGCAGCCGACTTAGGTGCAAATGACATAGAAACTTTTTGGAAAGTCACAGTCCCCCAAATTTTACCAGGAATCACTGCTGGTTCCATGCTAGTTTTAATCACCGGATTAGGGGATTTTATCAACCCAGAATTGCTGGGTGGAGCTTCTAGTATGACAGCAGCCCGATTAATTTATAACCAATTTCTAGGAATTACCCAAAATTGGGGCTTTGGTTCAGCTTTAAGTATGACATTAATCTTAGCCGTTAGTATAGCGATCGCCCTAATAATTAAGTTTGGTGAAGTTAAGGATAATGGCTAATGCTGTAGTTGAAGTATATATAGGACTCCTATTTGATGTTTGAATAAAAATCCGTACACGTTATTCCTCTTTCCCTGTTCCCTGTTCCTACGAGTAATTATGGCTCTAAGCGCAGCTATGCCGTCAGGCTTTACGCCACGCTACGCGAACAGCAATCAAACCGGATTCCTATAGATTAAGATATTGATTCATTAACAACATATATTCGCCATTGACCAAACTAATGAATAGAAAACATATTATCTTATTCTTAAGTTTTGGATTAAGCATGATCATATTTTGGCTGGCTCATGCTCAATTTCAAATTAATAACCAACCAATTCCAGTCGGGATTCTACACTCTCTGACTGGCACAATGGCCATTAGTGAAAAATCTGTTGTTGATGCTACCTTACTAGCTATTGAAGAAATTAATGATCAAGGTGGTGTACTAGGCAGACAAATTCAACCAATACTTGTTGATGGCGCATCTAATTGGCAGACATTCGCACAAAAAGCCGAAGAATTAATTGTCAAACAAAAAGTCGTTACCGTCTTTGGGTGCTGGACTTCTGCTAGTCGTAAAACAGTTAATCCTATATTTAATAAATATAATCATTTACTAATTTATCCCGTGCAGTATGAAGGACTAGAAGCATCGCCCAATATAGTCTATACAGGTGCTGCACCTAATCAACAAATTATTCCAGCAGTCAAGTGGTCTTTCGATAATTTAGGTAAAAGATTTTTTCTGGTAGGTTCTGACTATATTTTTCCCCGCACAGCCAACGCCATTATTAAAGACCAAGTAACAGCCTTAAAAGGTGAAATTGTTGGAGAAGAGTATATACAATTGGGTAGTAAAAATGTGGCAACACTTGTGAAAGAAATTGTCAAAACTCAACCAGATATTATTTTAAACACCATTAACGGTGACAGTAATATTTACTTCTTCCAAGGTTTAAAAAAAGCAGGTATTACTGCCGATCAAATTACGACTATTTCCTTTAGCATTGCCGAAGAAGAACTTAGCCATTTCTCTATTCAGGATATGGTAGGTAACTATGCAGTCTGGAACTATTTTCAAAGTATTGACAACCCTAGAAATCATGAATTTGTCAAGAAGTTTCAGCAAAGATATGGTAAAGATAGAGTCACATCTGACCCGATTGAAGCGGCGTATTTTGGCGTTTACCTTTGGGCGCAAGCAATTCAAGATGCTGGTACAGATGATGTCAATGCTATTCGTGAAAATATCAAAGATCAAAGTTTTTTAGCACCAGAAGGTATTGTATATATAGACCCCGAAAATCAACATACCTGGAAGACAGTGCGAGTTGGCAAAATCAAAGCAGACGGACAATTTGAAATTGTGTGGAACTCAGAAAAACCAATTAGACCCCGGCCTTATCCCCTTTCCCGTTCTAAAGCTGAATGGAAAGGTTTTCTCAAATCTCTATATCAAGGCTGGAATAATAATTGGGCAAATCCTGGCTAATCATGGAATATCTTTCAGATAACTAGCAAATATTGACTACTTTATAAAAATATCAATTTGGAACGGAGATGTGAAAAATACTAAAATAGTCAACAAACTAATATTATGGTTTTTAATAATTGGCTTATTGCCTCTGACGGCCATTACTTGCTTAAAGTATTATATTGCTAGTAGCTCTCAAAAACAAGAAGCTGAAAATAATTTGATTGCTCTAGCAGATAACAAAGCCCAATGGCTAGAGAATTATATTAATGAACGAAAAAATAACGCCACAGCTATTACACAAATTCCCAATATCATAGATGCTGTGGAAAAATATCAATTGGTATTTGAAAAATGGGGTCTTAATTCTCCAGCATATCGAGAATTAGATGCACAATATAGAGACTTTATCACTAATTATTTAGAAATATTCGGTTATTCCGATATCATTTTAATAACTCAGTCTGGCGATGTTGTTTTTTCAGTAAAACGTGAGCAAGAACTAGGGGCAAACTTTTATATAGGAAAACACAGAAATTCCGAGCTAGCCAAAGTTTTTGACCGAGCCAAAACGTTGATGCAAGTAGAAATATCTAATTTTGGCTATCATTTAGATACTCAAGAACCTGTTATTTTTATTGCTGCTCCCATTTTTAGAAATAACATAGTTATTGGTGTATTAGTATTAAAACTGAATAATCAAGAGTTTAATAAAGTCGTTAATAACTATACTGGTTTGGGTCAAACTGGTGAAACAATTGTAGTTTCTAGAATTGGTGACAAAATAGTTTTTACCTCACCCACCCGTCATGATGCAAATGCTGCGTTTAACAGAACAATGAAAATTAACCAGCAGATATCACATCCACTTTATCAAGCATCTCAAGGAATTAAAGGCGTTGGAATTAACATTGATTATCGAAGTCAAGAAACTATCGCAGCTTGGAGGTATTTACCTTCTTTAAATAGTGGTTTGTTAGTCAAAATAGATACATCTGAAGCTTTTGCTTCCTTACAAACCCAGAGAAATATTATTATTTCTTTAGTTATAATTACGCTGTTTTTAGTAGTATGTGCCGCTATTTTAGTTGCTAAATCAATTTCTAAACCAGTGATAGAACTGACCGCAGTGGTCAAAGAATTAGCAAAAGGAAATTTTTATCAACAAGCACAAGTGACGACAAATGATGAAATTGGTCAACTGGCCGAATCATTTAACTATATGTCAGACAATTTGGAAAAATCTTTTGAAACTATTAAATTACGAGAAATAGAATTAGCTACTGCTAATCAGACATTAGCTGATATTTTAGCTGAATTAGAAGATAAAGCACAACAACTAGCTAATCAACTAATCCAGAGCGAAAAAATGTCTAGTTTAGGTCAATTAGTTGCAGGTGTAGCACATGAAATTAATAACCCAGTTAGTTTTATTTACGGTAATATTCCTCCTGCTCAGGAATACATGGAAGATTTGCTTAAACTAATCCAACTTTATCAACATTATTATCCTCATCCAGTTGCAGAAATTCAAGAACTTACAGAAGAGATTGCTCTAGATTTTATAGTTACAGACCTCCCTAAGTTACTATCTTCCCTGGAAATAGGAGCTAAAAGAATCAAAGATATTGTTCTATCTTTACGCAATTTTTCTCGGTTGGATGAATCAGAAATCAAAGCGGTGAATATCCATGAGGGTATTGATAGTACACTGATGATTTTAAACAGTCGTCTCAAAGCTAACCCGGAACGTCCAGAAATTGCCGTGATTAAAGAATATGGTCAATTACCATTGGTAGGTTGTTATGTAGGACAATTGAATCAGGTATTTATGAATATTTTAGTTAATGCAATTGATGCTTTAGAAGAAGCTATGAGCAGCAATCAGTTTACTAGAAAACCCAAAATTTTTATTCGTACTGAACTGACTAAAGATAATCAAGTATATATTAGTATTGCTGATAATGCTATGGGTATTCCTGAGCCTTTTCACAAGAAATTATTTGACCCTTTTTTTACTACTAAACCTATAGGCAAAGGTACAGGATTAGGTTTATCCATTAGCTATAAAATTATTACCGAAATACATAAAGGTAAAATCCAGTGTATTTCTGCCCACAACCAGGGAACAAAATTTTTGATTTCATTTCCCTACATTTCCAGTTTCTGAAAGCTTTCCTCAAACCAACCTACAATTTTATCAGCAATGGCGGGCAAGATGCCCGCACCACAAGAGTTTTATGATTTGTGTCTGTATACTACTTGCAACCTGCTGTATAACTGAGGAAAATGCTGATTGCTCAAAGTCTGGAAACGAATCAGCACTTTTCTATACAGTTAACAAAGAATTGAAATCTTGCTCTTCTTGACTAATCAAATCATTGAGAATCGCCAGAAATTCGTGTTCTAAATAGGGCTTAGTTAAGTAAGCATTTGCACCGAGTTCTTGGGCAAGCTGACGATGTTTTTCGGCACTGCGGGAGGTGAGTATAACTATGGGGATGTTGACGAAATTGGGGTTTTGCCGGAGATTACTTAATAATTCAAAACCATTCATTCTGGGCATTTCTAAATCAGAGATAATCACCTGAATTTCTGAATGACGTTGCAACTGTTCTAAAGCTTCTACACCATTTTGTGCCTGTATGACTTGATAGCCAGATTTTTGCAGTGTTAAAGAGAGGGTTTGTCTCAAACTAATGGCATCATCTACAACTAAAATTACTTTTGGCGCTTTGCGACTTGGTTCTAGAGCGCGCCTTGGTTCTTCTTCTATAGTATTGTTGGATGCAGAGCCAGCTAATAAAGGCATATCTGAGACAGCATAAGCTGACATCGCTAAGGCTTTTTGCTCAGAATTATGGGTTCCTGGTAGTGCGGCGACATCTAACTTAGCTGGGCCTTCTTTTGACTCTAGCAACAGAGTGCCATCAATTACTAAAATGAGATTACCGTTGGCTAAAGTGCTACAACCATATACATATTTGGGAGGTGCGATCGCATTTCCTAAAGGTCTAATGACTAATTCTTGTTCACCAATTATTTGGTCAACTTCTAAACCAAAAACTCCTTGATTTCTCTTTAGTAGTAATACAGGATTTTTCATCACTCCTGTTTCATTGCTCATTGATGTATTATTTATTAAATTAGCACCATTAAATAATGAACCTTGATAGTCAATTAACTCGGCAAATTTATGCAGATTAACTATAGTTTCATTGCCATCCTGATTCCAATGTAAAACTCTTTTATCTTCAAATTCACGGATATGTTGATTAGCAGGAATCAATATTTTTTCGATACTGTCCAATAGTAGGGCATATACAACCCCTCCCGCCTGGACTAACATTAATGTGTCAGTGGTCATAGACAAAGGTATTTTAAGAGTAAAAGTTGTACCTTGATGAGGCAAAGATTGTACTGAAATAGAGCCATTGAGTGCTTGTAACTGGGAACGGACAATATCTAACCCCATACCACGGCCAGAAATTTCATTTACCTGATCTGCGGTGGATAGTCCATGGAAAAACATTAAATCTAATAATTCGGCTTGATCTGCTGGAGAAAAATAGCTTCTAGCGTCATCCTCAGCGATAAACTCAAGTTCAATAGCTTTCTTCCGAATACTCTCAAAATTTAATCCTTGTCCATCATCCCGGACTTCAATCACAGTTTGACTACCTTGATGATAGGCACAAATTTCAATTAATCCTTGTTCTGGTTTACCACGTTCTTGACGAATTTGTGGAGATTCAATCCCGTGATCGAAAGCATTACGGACTAAGTGTAATAAGGGTTCATAAAGCTTGTCTGCAATTGCTTTATCAACCAGCACTCCAGTACCTGTGATTTTCAGTTCTACCAGCTTGTGATAAACACTTACCAGCTTTTCCACCAACTGAGGTAAGCGATTGAGGACATTTCCCAAGGGTGATAAACGCGCCTCTACCAAATTATCTATAATACTAAAAGCTAAATTCTGTTTTTTGTCGCTAATTTGAGTACCTTGTCTGAGAAGTAACTCCAGGGATTCTGTAGTTTCTTGTAATTGCATAGTTTCTTCCATCGCTTCATGCAACGATAGATGAAATTCTGTATATACATCCATTTCTAAAGCATCAAATTTCACAGATGCAAAATTTTGTGTAGTTTGGGATGTAAAATTCTGCATCTGTAAAGGCAAATCCCTTAATTCATTTAAGGTTGCTTGATGTTTGCTAAATCGCTGTAATAATTGCTCTAATATTTCTTGAATTTTTTCATCATATAGTCTGCGGCGTTTTTGATGTATCAATAATTCACCTGCTAGATAGTTCAGGTGTTGTAATTTATCTACATCTACACGAATGAATGAAGGTTTACGATAATTTTTACTTTCTGGCGGTTGGAATTTATTTTGTGTTGGTTCGTTATTTTGGATAGCTGTATCAGTAATAGCATCAATGTCGGTTTCGAGAATATCTGTCTCTACCTGCTGACTCACAGCTAATGATTCATTAACTTCTGCTTGATCTGTAATATTTTGATCAGCTTCTCCTCCCCATATTGATTCTACTAACTCATCACTAACAGGTAATTCTACCGCAGTTGATGTTTCTTTAAAAACTAGCAATTGTCTTAGCTTGGGACTATCAAGCCAATTTTTTTCTTGAGTATTAACAGGAGGATAATTTTTATATTCTTGTGCTAATGCACGAATTTGGTTTTGTAATGTTTGAACTAAAAGAATATAGTTATCAGGTTTATCAGATATATATTGAAATTTAGCAACTGCTAGCAGAATAATTAAAATGACACCGTGGCGATAAAGACAAAGACTATGGCTATCTTCTTCTTCTTGGACAAAATTTAAGAAATCATTCACCCAATTAGTAATATAATTAATTTGGTTATCTGTAACTGATGTGGGAATTAGTAAAGATAACTCAAGTTCCTGTTTGGGTATTTGCATCTGGTGATTAAACCAGCCAAAAATATAGTAAATTACTTTTAAATATAACTTGGCAGTTGTGGGTTTTATCTGCTCATTTTTTGTATTGCCAGATGTAGTTAAAAATTTATAAAATTCTTCGGCATTGCTCAAAAATCTACCAGTAGATCCAGATAACTCTTCATCTAGTTCATTGAGTTCATCTAGTTCATTGAGTTCATCTGATTTATCCAGTTCATTTGTTTCATGGACTGAAACTGTGAATTTTTGCCAATCTGGGGAAGGTGTGCCACCACGAGTGCGATCGCCTGCTAGTACGTCTTTTTGTGCTTGCTGTAAATCCGCAAGAGCTAGTTCGGCAATTTGAACTACTTGCTGATGATTTGCTTGCAGTGCGGCCATCATTGCTTGACAGATTTCTTGTAACCCAGGTAAATTTAAGGATTCTGCCAACCCTAAAAACACCTCAGCTTGAGAAACTAAAAAAGCTTGTAATTCTTCATCACTGGGGGGATTAATCAGCGCTTCTGTAATACTTTCTAAACGCTGCTTTACACCCGTTTCAAAGATAGATTTGACAATATCAAACCCCAATTCTTCAGAAGTGGGAATATGAGTTTCCGCACCAAAAGCATCACCAAGTTTTTCTTGCAGTTGAGCAAAAACTAAAGCTGCTCTTTGCAGAAGTTCTTCATTATTAACAGTACTATCTGTCAGTTCTGTAGTTATGGCGAGGCTCAGACATTCATAAGCTTGTAATAAAAGCGTTTGTAGTTCAGCATCAATTACCACATCTGGACTATAAAGAGCTTTAAACACATCTTCTAACGAATGGGAGATCATCTTAATCACCTCTAGCCCAACGTTAGCCGATCCGCCCTTAAGGGTATGAGTTGCCCGCATTAACTTATGAACTTTAGCAATACTAAATTCTTCTGATAAGCTAAACAGTTCTTGCTCAATGACTTGTAATAAATCTGGTGCTTCTGCCAGAAAATATATATAACCTTGTTCGCGAATTTCAGCGTCTGTAATCATAATTAGATCCTGGGGATTGGGTACTAGGAAGAAGTAGAAGGGAG
>PWQB01000777.1 GCA_003556955.1 Nostocaceae cyanobacterium CSSed10_463m | reverse complement strand
GTAGCTGAGTTACAGGAGCATGATTAGTCTCTGTGTGATTAATCGCTACCCAGCTTGCCAGAAAAAACCTTTTTGTGGTATTGTCAAATACCTTCATGATTAAGCCTCTGTATTAATGAGGGTATTCATCTTGCTGATGAATGTATACAACGTGGCAATTACCTTTACCGGAAAAATCCTTTCCTGACTGAGTTACAATAGGTGTTACAGTAAGCCACTTATGTCAGAATCTAATTTATTACTACATCAAGTTAAACGCAATTTTCCCGGCATCGGTAGTGTAATAATCTAATCTTATTGATAACTTCACATTCTTTAAATTTTACTAAAGTCATCTGTCCTTGGACAGGTTCCCATGTAATTGTTACACAACTTAATATAACAAAATTCTATAGATATTTTCAGTAAGTATAAATGCTACAAATGTAAATAGTAGAGATAATGGCTGAATATTGGGGGATTTCAGCGTCCTGTGTTCCCATCTTGAATTTTGTAAGCAAAAACCCCCGATGAGGCCAAGTCGGGGGTTTTCAAATCTCAAATTCTCTGTGTTCTCTGTGCCTCTGTGGTTAGATAATTAAGATGCAACTTGGGCTGTGGTACGGGTACGCCGTCTTCTACCATCAGCAACCTTCACAGGTGGTTCTTCAGGGATTTGCATCAATAATGTGACCGTTGGTTGACATTGCAATTCTCTCCTGATAGAGCGTTGTAACTCCCGTTCTATCATTCCTTGCAGTCCACCCCAGTCTACTTCTGGTTTTTCGCCTTCACGAATCTGGGCAAATTCTGACCAACGCACACTCAGCATTTCTTCAATGCGCTGTTGTACCCATTTCTGTACCAGCGATCGCTCTACACTGGTAACAACACCCCGCAGATGAGTTTCTACTTTAGCTAAAAGTTTGCCATTCCAATCAATAGCAGCAGCAATGGTGACAAGGCCTTCTTCTGACATTTTTTGTCGTTCTTGTAAAACCATATCACTGACCATACCAGCGCTGGTTGTATCCACAAGTTCGATACCAGATGCGACTTTACCAGCAACACGGATAGATTCTTCAGTTAGTTCTATGATGTTACCATTTTCGATAATTACCATATTTTCGGCAGGAATGCCCATACTCTGAGCAGTTTCCGAATGCTTCACTAACATTCGATGTTCACCGTGAAATGGCACAAAGAACTTAGGTCGAGTTAAGGCGATCATTAGTTTTTGTTCTTCCTGACAGCCGTGACCGGAGACGTGAATGCCTTTGTCCCTTCCATAAACTACTTTTGCTCCCTGCATCATTAATTTATCGATGGTATTGACTACAGCGATGGTATTGCCAGGAATGGGGTTAGCAGAAAATAAAACTGTATCACCTGGGCGAATTTTGATTTGGGAGTGTTCTTTGTTGGCAATGCGGGTCATGGCCGCCATTGTTTCACCCTGAGAGCCAGTAGTTAAAATTAGTACCTTTTCATCTGGCATATTCCGGACGGCGTGCAAAGGTTGGAAGATACTATCTTCACACTTGATATAACCGAGATTGCGAGCATGGGCAATCAAATTCAGCATGGAACGACCGACAACCGATACTACACGGTTATGCTTCTGCGCCAGCTGCAAAATCATGTTGATGCGATGCACACTCGAAGAAAAGGTGGTGACAAATAAGCGCCCGGTAGCTTTGCCAAATTCCCGATCTAGGTTAGGAAAAACTGAACGTTCTGAAGGGGTAAATCCTGGTACTTCGGCGTTAGTTGAATCACTCAATAAACAAAGTACACCTTGTTCGCCGTGTTCTGCTAATCTTTGTAAGTCGTAGTGTTCGCCATCTACAGGGGTATGGTCAATTTTAAAGTCTCCTGTGTGGATGACTACCCCTAGAGGCGTATGAATAGCCACTGTAAAGCTATCAGCGATGGAATGGGTATTGCGAATAAATTCTGCAAAGAAATGTTGACCAATCCGCACCACATCACGGGGTTTAACTGATCTTAAGTCAGTGCGATCGCGTACTCCGGCTTCTTCCAATTTCCCCTCTAACATAGCCATTGCTAATCTTGGCCCATGAATCACGGGGATATCAAATTGCTTGAGGTGAAAAGCGATACCGCCGATATGGTCTTCATGACCGTGGGTGACGATCATACCCTTAATCTTATGGCGATTTTCCCGTAGATATGTTGTATCTGGTAAAACAATATTTACCCCTAGCATTCCTTTGGTGGGAAAAGCTAACCCCGCATCTAAAAGCACAATTTCGTCTTCGTACTCAAAAACACAGGTATTTTTGCCAATTTCATGCAAACCGCCCAAAGGAATAATTTTTAGGGCAGATTTAGTTTCGTTATTTACCATTTTTTCCTTGATTTGTTGTTGGTTTTTCAGCTTTAATAAATTCAAATTTAGCAATCTTGTGATGAAAGAAATTACTGGCTTTCAAAGAGAAAGCAGCTAAATTTTAATTGGGATGTTCAACTTTTCCTTTAATAAAACGATTTCAAATATATAACTCTTTTCATATTCAGCAAATACAGAATTATCTTATTGGTGTAACATACGGTAAGTTTCTACGCTTCTACATAGATGTTTGTTTGTGGTTTTGGAAATACCATACCTGACTCAAATACAAAACCAGGTATCTATCACAGTCTTAGCATAGATAAAAGTGTTAAGTGCAAACCAATTAAAATTATTCTCATTTTGTGGAGATAGATTTTTAGCTACCAAAAGTTACCTCTAGATTAAATCAAGTTTTTCTAGTACCGCCTTTAGCTTATCACTAACATCTGAGTCAGCTTCGCATAGAGGCAGACGAGTTGAACCGACCTCCCAACCTTGAAGTTTCAGTGCTTGTTTAACTGGGATGGGATTTGTAGTTAAAAATAAAGCTTTAAACAACGGAAATAGTTGTAGATGAATTTCGGTAGCCCTGGCAATTTTTCCCGCACTAAAAGATTCGATCATCTGCTGTAGTTGATTACCTACCAGATGAGACGCTACACTTACAACACCTGTTGCCCCAATTGCTAACAAGGGCAGGGTTAAGGAGTCATCTCCAGAATAAATCTGAAATTCTTGTGGTGTCAAGCGGCGGATTTCACTCGCCTGGTCTACATTTCCAGTCGCTTCTTTGATGCCAACAATATTGTTAATTTCCGCTAATCGGGCTACAGTATCTGGAATTAGGTTTTGACCAGTGCGCCCAGGAACATTATATAACAGTAATGGTAGTTCTGGACAAGCTTGGGCGATCGCTTGAAAGTGCTGGTAAAGACCCGCTTGTGGCGGTTTGTTGTAATAGGGTACAACTTGTAATGAACCATGTACTCCTATGTTAGCAGCTTTTTGGGTAGCTGCGATCGCTTCTTTGGTGGAATTAGAACCACATCCGGCGATCACTTTAGCTTT